>DASRNA010000001.1:0-3062 GCA_035647655.1 Clostridia bacterium
GGATAACCCCAGGATAAAATTCTTTTTACCTTATCAAAACAAAAATCCTTTATAAGGTTTATATTGGCAAGAAGTCCTACTTTTTTTCGTATTAAAAAATAAATCAAAGATACCGAAAAATTAGCCAGAGCAGTTGCTAGGGCAGCCCCTTGAATTCCCATATCAAGAGTAAAAATAAAAAGGGGATCCAGGACCATATTTAGCATAAGGCCCACAGAATTAACAATAAAAGGTGTTTTACTATTTCCTGCCCCATGGTATATACCACCAATAATGGGGTTTAGAAAGAAAAAAGGATAGCCTAGGACAACAATTAAAAGAAATTTATAGGCTTCCTGCCGGATTATTTCTTCTTGAAAGCGGAAAAGTCCAATCAGTTGGGTTCGAAGAGCCACAGCACTTAGAGCGTAGATTGTTCCAATAAAAACAGAAATCACCAAGGAAGTCGTAATAAATTCCTGAGTTTCCTTTGTTTTTTTGGCACCGACACTCTGACCCACACCAATCTCGGTACCTGTTCTTATCATAAGAACAAAGGCCATGGCAAGCCAAGAAATATAACCCACAGCTGCAGAGGCTGCCAGGCTGTGGGTGCTAAGCTTTCCTAACCAAAACATGTCCATAAGGTTGTAGGACATCTGAATTAGCGCTGTCCCCATCAGTGGAAGGGAAAGGCGGATAAGTTGAGAATAAATATTGCCTTGAGTCAAATCGTTTGTTTTCATAAGGGTATCATACCATAAAATTATTCTTTCAATTTCTAGGAAAAATCCGTCTGCTTTGCTTATCTTTTTTAAGATAAAACTTTTACTTAAGCCAGACATAAACAGGGATTTTTCTAGTGGTTTCTATTTTAAGCTACCTCTGAATCAGCTGCCTTTTTGCTGGGCTTTTATCTAGTCTTCCCCCCAGCATATCTAATGGCTTCTAGGGCCAAGCACAGGGTGCTATCTAGTAGGGGCACATCAATCTTGTTATAGGAGAAATAAATAGGAAGTTCTGTACAAGCTAGAAGAAAAAGTTCTACTCCTTTTTTTCTCTCTGCTTCTAAAAAAAACTCCATCCTACTGGTGTTTTCCTGCAGCCTTCCTGCTTTTAGGCCATATATAATATCCATCATTAACTGCCTATCTTTCTTTTCAGGAATAAGGTAGGCAATCGATCTTTCCTGGCATTTTTTTTGATAGAGACCTGTCTTATATACACCTTTAGTAGAAAGGATAGAAATCTTTTTTACTTCTTTTTTTTCTACTTCCTTTAAAACAGCATCAACCATACTAATAAAAGGAAGGTTCACTTCTTTTTCAAGTTGCACAAGGTAATAGTGGGCCGTATTACAGGCAATCAAAAGTACTTGGGCCCCTGCTTTTTCTAGTCTTTTTGCGCTTTTTTTCATCTCAGCTAGGGGGCTTTCTCCTCCTTCTAAAATGGCCTTTGTGCGGTCAGGAATATTTGTATTGCAATCGGTTATTACATGCAGATGTTCCTTGTCACTCGCAGCTTTTGTGTTTAAAATGATTTTTTCTTGTAAATCAACAGAAGCCAAGGGGCCCATTCCACCAATTATGCCAATGGTTTTACTCATTCCAATACTCCTTTAGACTGTGAACTATTTTGCCTTTTCGATCAACCATGGTCTCTGCATGATAAAGCGAACTATAAATAGCCTCTTCTACTGCTTCAATTCCTGCAACAAATACCTTTTCTATATGCTCCTCATAAAGATAGGTTTTTTTCTCAAAGATCCCTTCTGGACTATGGGCTATTCTTTGTGCCGTAGAAAAGGCCAGGGCTATATCCCCACTACCATGTCCCATAATTGAACCAGTTCTTCCAAGAGAAATAGCGCAGCGATTTGCCAGTCGCTTCAACTGCCTGGATGAAAGAGGAAGATCTGTGGCAAGAATCATAATAATTGAGCCCATATCACCCTTAGAGCCAGTAGAAGAATTAGAAATGATTTTATTTCCATCAAGACGCAGTTGACCTGGCCCTCCAAAGTTTGAAAGAACCAAGGCCCCAACACTATACTCATGTCCTTCAAAAGAAAGAATCCTGGAGGAGCTTCCTATTCCCCCCTTAAGACCAAAGCAGACCATCCCCCTGCCTGCTCCCACCGCTCCTTCTTCTACATTTTCATCAGTATTGTTAAGGGCAAATAATACATCTTCTTCCTTAACATGTAGTCCCCTAATGTCATTTATCCTACTATCATTACACTCAGTAACTAGACAATTAACCGTTCCTGTGGTTTCTCCTATTTCTTCATTTTGCCAGAGCATATATTTTGTAAGTGCGCTAAGGGCTATGCCAACACTCAAGGTATTTGTCATAACAATAGGAGTCTCCAAGGTGCCCAGTTCTTCTACTTGCATTAGGCCCACGCTTTTACCAAAACCATTTAGGATGCTTACACCTGCTTCTACTTTATTTTTAAATAAACTGCCTTCTGCTGGAATAATTGCCGTTACTCCCGTTTGACTTTTCCCCTTATTAAGAGTTTTATGACCTACCCTTACTCCAGGAACATCGCAAAGACTATTCTTTTTCCCCTTGGGAAGTGTTCCTAATTTACTTTTAAGTCCCATAGCCTCTCCTTGTTTTTCTTAATCATAGCACGGAAAACAGGAAAAATATCACTTTATTCTAGCTCCAAGCACAAATAGGAATAGATATTTTACCCTTTCTCCCTAGATGAAAAAAGAGCCCTGCACTTCTAGGAGTTACATCCTAATTCGCGCACGGCCCTTTTTCATTAATGGTATTTTCTTAAACTTTTTGCTTGGCTACCTGCTTACGGATCCAATCAACCCAGGGTCCTATACCCTCGCCTGTTTTTGCTGACATGGGAATAATCTCAATCTCAGGATTGATTTTATGAACAAAGTCCCTAAAGAGGTCCAAATCAAAATCGAAATATTCCATAGCGTCAATTTTGTTCACAAGAACCACATCCACCACCTTGAACATCTCAGGGTATTTTAGGGGCTTATCATGACCCTCAGGGATGCTAATAATCATGGCGTTTTTTGTAGCTCCCGTATCAAAGCCTGCTGGGCAGA
>DASRNA010000002.1:0-7340 GCA_035647655.1 Clostridia bacterium
ATACTGATGTCCTTGATTTTAATCTTGCACCAGGAAAAGAAGAAATTGCTTATATCGCAACGACCTATGAAGATGTTCGAGAGGCTTTTAAGGAATTACACCTTTTTACTCTGGCTGATAAAAAAGATAGGATTGTAAGAAAAGAAATTAAATTCCATTATTCCTATTTTGATTATTTAACAGATAAGACATTGATTTTCCTTGGAAGCGATGGTTTGACCCATGGAAACAATCAAAATCATGAAATATACAAAATGGATAGAAAAAGCTTAGAAACAAGAAAGCTCTCCCCTGAAAATTGGGATATTTCAATAGGAAGTTCTATTGCAGGCGATACTAGCCTAATAGGTGGACGCGCATATAAGACCGATGGAGGGAAATTTTATTTCTCTAGCACGGAGTTTGACCATTCCTATCTCAATGTAATTGATGAAGAGGGAAAAATTCAAAAGCTTACCAAGCTGCCAGGCAGTGTCGACACTTTTGATGTAAAAAATGGTAAAATTTATGCTGTTTTAAAGCGAGACCTAAAACTTCAAGAGCTCTATGAGATCAAAGATACAGAAGAAAGACAGATTACCGACTTTAATATAAAAGGAAATAAATTGGACCGCGCCAAAACTGAATCCTTTGAATTCAAGCTAAATGAGCGAGAATATACAGGATATGTACTTCTTCCCTCGGATTATGATCCAAAGAAAAAATATCCAGGTATTCTTTCCATTCATGGTGGGCCAAAGGCTGCCTATGGAACCATATTTTTCCATGAACTCCACTATTTTGCCCAAGAAGGCTATATTGTATTTTTTACAAATCCTAGGGGAAGCGATGGACGTGGTGGAGACTTTAGTGATATTAGAGGAAAATTTGGAACCATTGACTATGATGATTTAATGGACTTTACTGATGAGGTGTTAAAACGTTATTCCAGTATTGATGTGGATAAGCTTGGTGTAATGGGTGGTAGCTATGGAGGTTTTATGACCAACTGGATGATAGGTCATACTCACCGCTTTGCAGCTGCTTGTTCTCAGCGAAGCATCAGCAACTGGATTAGTAAGTTTGGTATAACAGATATTGGTTATATTTTCAATGCCGATCAACATAAGGCAACACCATGGGATCGTTTTGACAGTTTTTGGGAAGGTAGTCCCCTAAAGCATGCTCCCAATGCAAAAACACCTACTCTTTTTATTCATGCAGATGAAGACCACCGTTGTCACTATAGCTGCTCCATGCAGATGCATACGGCTCTGAAAATTCATGGTGTAAAATCACGTTTTGTTTTATTCCATGGCGAGAACCACGAGCTTTCGCGTTCTGGCAAGCCAAAAGAGCGTATACGTAGGCTCCAAGAAATTGATAATTGGTTTGCTCATTACCTTAAAGGGGAAAAATTCGAAGCTCTTGGCTAACGAACAGATGTTTGACCCTCAAGAAGGTCTATGATACAATGCTTACAAGGGAGGTGGATTATGGCTTTAACTAAAAAGCAACAGGATGTATATGATTTTTTGAAAAAAAAGATTCTAGAAGATGGCTATCCTCCGTCTGTAAGAGAAATATGTAGAGGTTTAAATTTTAAGAGTACTTCTACAGCACACAGTTATCTCTTAAAACTAGAAAAGCATGGTTATATTAAAAGAGATCCTACTAAAAACCGAGCTATTTCACTGACAGAAGATCTTGCCTCTTCTATGCAAAATAACCTAAGTATCCCCCTTCTTGGTCGTGTGCAGGCAGGTCAACCCATTCTAGCAGTAGAGAATATCGAAGATTATTTTCCTGTATCTCCACAATTTGTAGGAAGTGGAAAACACTTCTTTTTAGAAGTAAGTGGTGAAAGTATGAAGAATGCTGGAATTTTTGATGGTGACTATGTACTGGTTAAGCAAACACAGGATGCAAATAATGGTGAGATGGTGGTTGCTCTTCTTGGAGAGGAAACTACCGTAAAAACCTTATACAAGGAAAAAGACCATATAAGATTACAGCCAGAAAATGATAGTTTTGAGCCTATTCTTACCAGTGAATGTGAAATTTTAGGTATAGTAAAGGCAGTTATGCGTTTTCTGCGATAAAAACAATAAAAGGTAGCAGTTAATTCTGCTACCTTTTTTATTGCATAATTCCTAATAAGTTTATTACTCCTTTTTTTACCACTAGCCAAAGAAAGAATGGGTATATGGTTTTCACTCCAAAATACCGGTCTTTCTTTTTTCCATTTCATTAAATCGCTCCAGAATCCTCATAACACAAAGTTTTGCTTGTTCATACAAGAGGGCACCTTGAATGTATACTACATAGGGTTCTCTCATAGGAGCATCAGCGCTAAGTTCGATACTAGCGCCTTGGATAAAGGTGCCTGCCGCCATAATAACTTCTGCATCATAACCTGGCATAGCCCAAGGAATGGGTGTCAAATGACTATCTACAGGGGAAGATTTTTGCACCTCTTCGCAAAAGGCTAAAATTTTGTTGGGGTCTTTAAGCATAATGGCTTGAATAATATCTTCTCTTTTGTCTTCGAGGCTGGGCTTAACATCGTAACCAAGCTCAGAAAAGACCTTGGCAAAAAGAAGGGCTGATTGTAGAGCGTGATATACCACTGTTGGAGCAAAGAATAAACCTTGTAAAAGAGTACGGGTAATACCAAAGGTCCCCCCTACTTCCTTTCCAAGACTGGGTGAAGTGAGTTTATGAGAACATAAGGTAATGAGGTCTTTTTTACCAACAATATAGCCACCACTTAAGGTAAGTCCGCCTCCAGGGTTTTTAATTAATGAACCAGCCATAATATCTACCCCATAGGAAGTGGGTTCTTTTTTATTGGTAAATTCACCATAGCAATTATCAAGAGCAACAATAATATCAGGTTTGATACTTTTGGCGATAGAGATAATTTCTTCTAGGCTTTTTAGAGAAAAGGTTTCTCGAAAGGAGTATCCCTGAGATCGCTGTAGATAGAGAACCTTGGTATTGGCTTTGATGGAGTTTTTTGTCTTTTCCACATCAAAGGATTTGCCAATCATAGGAATCTCATCATATTCCACTCCCAGCTCAATTAGGGTTGACCCATTTTTTTCGCTGGTACCAATAACAGCTAAGAGCGTATCATAGGGAGTGCCTGTAATGGTAAGAAGATGATCTCCTGGTCGAAGTATGCCTGTAAGCATAAGAGTGATGGCATGAGTTCCTGAGGCGATAGCAGGTCGTACTAGAGCGTCCTCAGTATCAAAGACTTGAGAATAAATTTTTTCAGTGGCATCTCTACCCTGATCATCATAGGCATATCCAGTATTCCAGTGAAAATGATGATCACTAAGTCCCGCATCTTGCATAGCTTTAAGTATTTTTAAATTATTTGTTTTTTTAACTTCATCCAAGGCAGAAAAGAGAGGCCCTAGAGCCTCCTCTTGTTCTTCAACGAATTTTTGGATTTCGTGAGAGATTCCAAAATCTCTATACATCATCTTCCTCCATAAAATCAATATGTTTACCTGGGACCATAGAGCTTATAGCATGCTTATATATAAGTTGTTCTACATCTCCAGTTTGTATGAATACTGTGTAATTATCGAAGTCTTGAACAAGCCCACGAAGATGATGTCCACTTGATAAAAATATTGTAACAGGTATTTCTTCTTGCTTAAGAAGGAACAAAAACCGATCTTGTAAAGAGTGTTTTTTCATTACTACCTCCATTGTTCTTCTATTTTATAAATTTTTTCTTCAAGGCTTAGATGAGCCGGGATGAAAACCGCATCTGAATATTGATTTCTCCCCCAGGTTCTTTGCCTTTTGGCATACTGACGGGTACTGATATGGTGGCGCTCTTTGGCCTCTTCTAAGGAAATCTCCCCCCTTAAATAAGGGAAGTACTCTTTATAACCTATACCCCTTATTGCAGGAAGATACTCTTTATCCCCATAGAGGCGGTATACCTTATCTACCTCATCAAGCAAGCCGTCTTTTAACATTTTATCAATGCGCTGTCTAATTTTTTCATTTAGAATGTCCTTGTCTTCTTCCAGGATTATAAGCTTCAAAGCAAGAGAGGATCTTTTCTTTTTATTTTGTATGGTACCTGTTTCTAGAAGGCGGATTAGTCTATGGGGATTGTTTTTGTCTATTTCTCCAAGAAGTTTGGGATACTTTTTTTCTGCCTCTTCTTGTAGAGCCTCAATCCCTTTGTCTTTAAAGAGCTTTTCAAGAATCATCCTTTTTTCCCTATTTCTTTGACGAAAATCAAAGTCATAGTAAAGACTAGAAAGATAAAGTCCAGTTCCTCCCACAAGAATTGGATTGTTACCGCGCCTTCGGATTTCTTTAATACAATTCAGGGCAAGTTTTTTGTAATTAAAGGTAGTGAAATCTTCATCAGGCTCTACAATATCAAAAAGATGATGGGCAATCGCCTCTCTTTCCTTTTTAGTAGGTTTGGCAGTTGCTATATCCATACCCTGATAGATCTGCATAGAGTCCATATTGATGATTTCCCCTGCATTTTTTCTAGCAAGCTCCAGGGAAAGAGAACTTTTTCCACTAGCAGTAGGTCCAAAAATTACCAGATTATCTCTCAAAACGTCGCTCCAGTTCTTTTCGTGGCATTTCAATAAAGATGGGCCTGCCATGGGGACATGTATGGGGGTTGTCTAGAGTTTTTAGCCTTTGCAGTAAATGGTCCACCTCTAGCCTATCAAGGCGATCATTTGCCTTAATAGCCGCCTTACACGCTTGGGAGATTAGTTGATCATCATCCCTATGCTGGTCTAAACCTTCTAGGATATCTAAAAAGAAAACCTCTGCTTGTCTTGTGTCAAAAAGATGGGGCACACCACGAAGGACGATATCATTTCCTGAAAAGTAGTCGAAACTAAATCCAAGATCATTTAAAAAGCCTTTTTTCTTTTCTAAAACCATCAATTGACTTGCACTTAAGCTTAGGCTTTGTGGTAGCATAAGGACCTGCTGGGCCAGCTTGCTTTTTCTATATTCCTCCATAAACTCTTCATAGAGAATTTTTTCATGCGCAGCATGCTGATCACAAAAATAGAGACTAGTAGCCTTTTCAAAGACTAAAAAACTAGCAAAGGCTTGGCCAAGATAGTGTAAATCATCAAAAAATTCATCATAAGGAGCTGGCGCAGCTTCTGAAATTTCTTCCGGGTCGCTTTTTACAGGTAAATCCACTTGGGTAAAAAAAGATAAGGGAATGTCCTCAGCTACTTTTGTCCTTGCTTTTTCTTCCACACTAAGCTTTGGCGGCCTTTGTTTTTCTTCTATAAGCGGGTGAATTTGTTTTCCATAGAGGGCTGGTCTAAGCTGGTCTTCTAGATCTTTAAGCAGGGAAATATTTTCGGAAAAACGCACCTGCATTTTTCGAGGATGAATATTGACATCAATTTTAGATGGGTCAATCTCTATAAATAAGAAAACCACAGGAAATCTTCTGGAAGGCAAAAGACCCTCATAGGTTTTTTGAATTAACTTTTGAAGTTCAGGGTTTTCTACCAGGCGATTGTTTACTAAAAAATATTGGCTGCGTCTATTCGTTTTAGAAAAACTAAGTCTAGAAAGGTATCCATCTATTCTATATCCTTCTGCTTGCATAGTAATAGGAATTAGATGCCTAGCATCCTCTCCTAGTAATTCTATTAAGACCTTCTCTCTGCTTCTTCCAAAAGTTTCTAAAACTAATTTTTCATCACTATGAAAACGAAGGCTGATCTGAGGATTTCCCAAGGCCATGGCAGTTAGGAAATTAATAATATTTCTTTCAAGAACACCAGGTTTTTTTAAAAACCCCTCTCTTACTGGTGTATTATAAAAAAGATCTTCGATTATAAAACTAGTGCCAACTTGTCTAGAAAGTCGCTTCATACTCAAAGTTCTTCCCCCATATATAATGGTTTCAAAACCTTGAAGTTGATCTTTATGGCGACTTGAAAGACTAACCTTACTTACAGCGGCAATACTAGCTAGTGCCTCACCACGAAAGCCATAGCTTTGGATGTTTTTAAGATCTGAGCTTACCTCGATTTTGGAAGTGCAATGGCGCTCAAAAAGAAGATCCACATCCTCATAGAGAATGCCATGCCCATTATCGTGGATTGAGATTTGCTTTAGTCCTGAATCTTTAATCTCAATACGGATATCAGAAGCTCCTGCATCTAGGGCATTTTCTAAAAGCTCTTTAATTACACTTAGAGGTTCTGTTATAACCTCACCTGCTGCGATTTGGTTGGCAACACGGGGGGATAATTTATGAATTCTTTGCATAGATCCTCTTTAACTTTTCAAGAAGGCTCCAAGCCTCTCTGGGACTAAGATCATCCATTTGGATATGATCAAGTTCACTGATGCGTGGGGTCTCTTTTACCAGACTCGACTCTGGTGAAAGCTCATTGTCTTTTTTTTCTAGTTCAAGAAGTAGTTCTGAAGCCCGACTAATTAGGCTTTGGGGAAGTCCGGCCAGTTTTGCTGCCTCAATACCATAGGATCTTTTACTACGACCCGGTAAAATTTTTCGCAAGAAAACCAAATCACTGCCAATTTGCTTTATTGCAATACGAAAGTTTTTTATCCCAGAAATCTTGCCCTCAGCCTCTGTAAGCTCATGATAATGTGTGGCAAAAAGACAGCGAGGTTTTATTTCACTAGTAAGATATTCAGTAGTCGCCCAGGCAATACTTAGACCATCATAGGTGCTGGTCCCCCTACCAATTTCATCAAGAATTACTAGAGAGTCTTCTGTGGCATTATGCAGTATAAAGCTCAACTCGCTCATTTCCACCATAAAGGTTGACTTGCCTTGGCTTAGATCATCCGTAGCCCCCACTCGCGTAAATATGCGGTCTGTAAGGGGGATAAGAGCATAATCAGCAGGAACAAAGCTTCCCATATGGGCCATTAGGGTAATTAGGGCAATTTGGCGCAGATAGGTACTTTTACCTGCCATATTAGGACCAGTTATAATAAAAAAATGTTCTTTGTCATCCATGTAAATATCATTGGCGATAAAGTTTTCCCGGCCCTGTAGATCTTCTATAACAGGGTGGCGACTATTTGTAAGCTCTAAATTCCTTTTCTTATCGACATGGGGTCTTACATAGTTATTCTCCCGAGCAAGGCGAGAAAAACTCAAAGAAACATCCAAAATTGCTAGTGATTTTGATAAAACAAGCAGGTCCTGAGAAAATGTTTTTACCTTTTGGACTAGTTTTTCGTAGAGCTCTCTTTCATAAATCTTTTGTTCTTCTTCTGCACTGAGAATTTTTAGTTCAAGTTCTTTTAATTCTTCTGTAAAAAATCTTTCACTGCCCACTAGAGTTTGTTTT
>DASRNA010000003.1:0-2817 GCA_035647655.1 Clostridia bacterium
GATGTAAGTAGGGATAATATTTTCCCCTTAGTTTTATTTTGCATAGTAATTTCCTTTCATAGGTAATCTACCACAGCCATCTTCCCTTAGCAAGACCAGCTATGTTATACTTATTCTCAGGAGGTAGTACTTTGAAAATACTATTTAATAAAGATAAAAAAATTCAAGCTGCTCTTGAATCAGTAGCAAGAATTTCAGATAATATATACACTCAAGAAGGGAATAGACCCTACTATTACATCCATACCTTTGGATGTCAAATGAACGATCATGATAGCGAACGTATGGCAGCACTCTTTGAACTTATGGGTTATAAAGAAGGAAAATCAGAAGAAGAGGCCTCTGTCATTCTTCTTAATACCTGCGCCATTCGCGAACACGCCGAAGAGAGGGTCTATGGTTTTATTGGAAGACTTAAACACCTAAAAGATGATGGTATGATTCTAGGTGTATGTGGTTGCATGGTACAACAAAAGCATGTGCTAAATAAGATAAAAAAAAGCTATCCCTTTGTGGATATGATTTTCGGAACGCATAATTATGCCAATCTTCCCGAGTATCTCTTAAAAGCGCTAGAAGGAGAAAAATCTGTAGAAATTCTAGAAGATAGGCAAAGCATTGTTGAAGGGATTCCGGCCCTTCGAAGCTCTAAAGTATCTGCTCTTGTCAATATTATGGAGGGTTGCAACAATTTTTGCACCTACTGTATTGTTCCTTATACTAGGGGAAGAGAAAAAAGCAGGCAGGCAGATGATATTGTTGCTGAAATCAAAAAGTTGGTAAGCAAGGGAACCAGAGAAGTTACGCTTCTTGGCCAAAATGTAAACAGTTATGGTAAAAGTCTAGGCGAAACCATCGACTTTCCCGATCTTTTAGAAAAAATAAATGAGATAGAAGGACTTTATCGTTTGCGCTTTATGACTTCTCACCCTAAGGATCTTAGCAGCAAGCTTATTGAAGCAATGAAGCTAGATAAAGTTTGCCCTTCTTTTCACCTTCCCGTTCAGTCGGGTTCTACAAAAGTTCTAAGGGCCATGAACCGAAATTATAGCAGGGAAGAGTACTTGTCAAAAGTAAAAGCGCTAAAAGAAACCGTGCCCGGTATTGGTCTTACAACTGATATTATTATTGGATTTCCAGGAGAAGAAGAGGAAGATGTAGATCAAACTATTTCTCTTATTGAAGAAGTCTCATTTGATTCTGCCTATACCTTTATTTACTCAAAACGACCGGGAACACCAGCTGCTAAACTTGAAGACAAGGTAAGCAAAGAAGAAAAACACAAACGTTTTGATCGTATGCTCCGAAACTTAAATAAAATTGTAATTGATAAAAACAAATCTAGGGAGGGGCAAAGCTATGAAGTTCTTATTGAAGAAGAACTTTCAGCTGGAATATACCAAGGTAGAACTCCCCAAGGCTTTTTAGTTCGCTTTCCAGCCTCTAGTGAGGACTTAGGAAAGTTAAAAAAGGTTACAATTACCAAAGCAAAAAAATTCTCTCTTGAAGGTGAATTATGTCATTAAATATTAAAAATCTCACACCCATGATGCAACAGTATATGGAAATAAAAGCAAACCATCCTGAACATATTCTGTTTTACAGGCTGGGAGACTTCTATGAGATGTTTTATGAAGATGCTAAACTAGCCAGTAAGGCTCTTGATCTTGTTTTAACATCACGTAATGCAGGTGGTGGCATGAAGGCACCCCTTTGTGGGATTCCCTATCATAGTGCGCAAGGCTATATTGCCAAACTCATTGAAAAGGGATTTACTATTGCAATATGCGAGCAAGTCGAAGACCCCAAACTAACTAAAAACTTAGTTAAGCGAGAGGTAGTTAAAATTATTACCCAAGGAACCTTAGTGGATGAAGACCTACTAAACCAGGGCGAAAACAACTATCTTGCCTGTATCATCTCAGAAAAAGATGGTTATGGCTTAAGCTATTGTGACCTTTCTACTTTTTATTTGCGTTCTTCTTTCTATGGATTCGAAGAGGAAAAAGAACTAATAGAAGAGCTAAAGGTACTTTCTCCTGCGGAAATAATTGTTGAAAAAGGTCTTCCCTTCCAAGCTACAAAGAAAATCGATAAAAGCAAAGTTTCAAAGAAATTATTAAATACTTTTTTGAAAGTTCCTCCAGAAGAAGGAGCCCTCCATTCTCTAAGTGCACTTTTTGAATATATTTTAGAGACCCAGTTTATTGAGCCAAATACTACTTTTGATTATGCTTTTATTAATAGAGAAGATTTTATGAGGCTTGATAGCACCCTTTATGCTCATCTTGAACTCTTTGAAACCTTGATATCTAAAGAAAAAAAAGGAAGTTTACTAGGGCTTTTAGATCACTGTAGCACTCCCATGGGAAGTAGGCTCTTGCAACAATGGATACAAAAGCCTCTACAAAATATATCCTCTATCAACAAAAGGCTAGATTTGGTGGAGTTTTTATATCAAAACCCAGAGCTTATTAGTCTACTAGAAGACAATCTTAGTAGTATCTATGATTTAGAGCGACTTATTAGTAAACTGGTTTTTGGTCATATTATGCCAAAGGATTTACGTAAAATGACCTCCTCTTTGGGAGTTCTTCCCCAGATAATGGAGAATCTCTCAAATCTAAAAGATAGGGACTTGCTTTTGGGTTTAAAAACATTTCCTGAACTCTGGACATATCTTGATGAAAGCCTCCTCAAGGAACCAGCAGCGACAATTGCTGATGGGGGAGTCATATCAGAAAAAAACTACCCCAAACTTCAGGAAATTCTTTATCTTCTTGAAAATGGAAATCGGCTTTTATTGGAGCTTGAAGC
>DASRNA010000004.1:0-2173 GCA_035647655.1 Clostridia bacterium
CATGATTTCCCCAAAGAATAAAGACTCGAGGCTGGTCGCTCTCTCCAAGAATTTCAAGAATTTTTCCTGTAAATTTCTTCCAACCAAGCTGACTATGACTTCCAGCCTGGGCAGACCAGGGTGTTTTGCTTTTAAATACGACCCTTAGTGTTCGCAGAGCCCAGGCTGGAAGTCATAGTCAGCTTGGCTGGAAGAAATTTACAGGAAAAATTCTTGAAATCCTTGGAGAGAGCGACCAGCCTCGAGTCTTTATTCTTTGGGGAAATCATGCTCGTAGTAGAAAGAGCAAGATAAAAAAGGGTTGTCATCTTATTCTTGAAGGCCCTCATCCAAGCCCCTTATCGGCCTATCGAGGCTTTTTTGGATGTAATCACTTTATTAAAAGTAATGATTTTTTAGCAGAAAAAGGAATAGGTAAAATTTCTTGGAAGATAGACTAGGAGGGAAAAAATGAACCTAGATAGATCCTATGGTGCTGTAGTGGTAAGGCGTTACCAGGGAGACTGGAATACGATTTTAATTAAACACAAGGAGGGAGGGCACTGGTCCTTTCCCAAGGGGCATGCGCGTGATGGTGAGTCCATTGATGAGGTCATTTACAGAAAAGTGAAGGATGAAACAGGCCTTAAAGTAGAGATTGATCCAGTTTATAGTTATAGGAGTAAATATATTCTACCTGAGGGAAGGCCCAAGGAGGTCTTCTATCATTTGGCTCGACCAAAAACCGACCAATTAAAAACGTCCACCGAAGAAATAGAGACCATGAAATGGTATACGCTAGCTCAGGCCAAAGAAATTCTTACTTACAAAGAAGACAAGGTCATTATAAGTCAACTTGTTGATGATCTTGCAAGGGCGACTATTCTTGAAAAAGCTATTGATATTGCTCTTAATGCCCATGCTGGTCAGCTTGACAAATCTGGACAGGCCTATGTGCTCCATCCACTAAGAGTGATGCTTAGTTTAAGCGATGAAACCGATAGGGTCTGTGCGGTACTTCATGATGTGGTAGAAGATAGTGATATAACCATTGGTGATTTAAATGATATGGGCTTTTCTCGAGAAGTGATTGATACAATAAATCTTCTTACGCGAAAAGAATATGAAAGTTATGAGGATTATATTTCTAGGGTTCTTCTTAGCGACAGAGCATGTCGGGTAAAACTTATGGATATAAAAGATAATATGACAAGGACTCCCTTTGATAAGGGAAACCCCTCCTATGAAGAGCGCACAGCTCGATATACTCGGGCCAGAAACCGAATTCTTTCTACCCTCCAAGACAAAAGAGGTTTACGTGACTAAAATGATTGAAGTATCCGCTAGTATAAAAAAGAGCGATGTTAGAAAAATGCTGGTCACCGCTATGATATTTAAAAACCCCCTATTGATTTTTTTACTACTTGGGGTAAGCTATGGCTTTTCTTTTCTTATGTGGAAGACCCAGCCCATCAGTTTTAGAAGCCATATATTGATATGGCTAGGGATGGTTATTTTGATTTTATATCTTGTATTGAAAAAAGCTACTTCCCAGGCTAAAAGCGGTGAAGCTGGGGGAGAAAGCTTTGTGGGACAAAAACAAATTTATCGTTTCTATGGAGATTATTTTTCTTATAAAGCCAGAAAAAACAAGGAATTTACAGATATTCCTTATAGCAAACTGGCTAAATTTAGTGCCAAAGGAAGCTTTCTCATTCTATATTTAGAGGGCAATGTAGCTCTTGCTTTACCCAAAAGAGATATAGGTGATAAGCTAGATGAAATTTTACAGCGTCTAAATCAAAGTAAGGGGGCCTAGCAGATTAAAAATACCTGCTAGGTCTTTTTACTATCATGGAGCCATCGGTATAGAGATAACAAGTAGGCCTTGTGGGCTTAGGCTAAAAGATGCTCTGGGGTGTCTCAAAACTTCTGTGAATCATGTTTATTTGAGTATAGGCAAAAGAAAAAAGGACCTATAAACTTACTGGACTAATGGCTCTGTGTGTGGGATACTAATAAAAACACTAAAAAGTCTTTATCTCTAACTAAAAGAGCAACAACTACCATGAAGATTAAGACAAATTATTTATTTTTAAGAGAAAAAGCCAAGCATGGCTCTTAAGAAGTGGCTGGTTTTTGTGGTCCTAGGATCAGGATCCTTAGCTTATCGTCAAGTGTTTTTTCACTTTTA
>DASRNA010000005.1:0-10254 GCA_035647655.1 Clostridia bacterium
CGTCAGATATTGCTGAGAGTGAAGTAATACTTCTTGATCCTATGTTAGCAACAGGAGGAAGTGGCGTTGCCGCTGTTAACTTCTTAAAGGAGCGAGAGGTTAAGAAAATCAAATTTGTCTGTATTATTGCCTCAGAAGAAGGGGTAGAGGTTCTACATAAAGCCCACCCCGATGTTGCAATCTTTTGTGCGTCGGTAGACCCTATTCTTAATGAAGATTCTTATATTGTTCCAGGACTTGGTGATGCAGGAGATCGCCTCTTTGGGACCAAATAAAAACGGTGTGCCCAGGCACACCATTTTTATACTTTAGATCAAATGTATTTGATTGTACTAAAGGCAAAACTCGTAGAATCAACCATCCTATCAGTTAAAAGCCCTATAATAAGGGTCTTTCTTATAAATCAGAGATGAGATATAAATTTAATTGCATTTGCAACTATATTATATAGTGAAAAACCTGTAAATATAATATAAAGAACAAAAACGAGTTTAGAAAAACTCTCATCTTTTGCTTTGTATCTTGTATATTGAGTGACTAGGTGACTAGCTGCATGAGCAAAAAGAATAATATAGAATAAACTTGATGGATATTCGCTTTGTATAAAGGTCAAGAGAAGATCTATCATTAATAAAGCGATTGCTAGTCTAAGGATTATCTTTCTTAATTTGATGTATTTATCCATTTTTTCTCCCGACTACTTAGTGAGTTCACATTTAAATATGATTGTAACACATATTGGTAAGACTTTTTAGGCAATTTTCACTATCTGAGAAGACGGGGAAACAAAAAAACTTTTTCCCCCAAAAAACAGGGCCGCTGCATCCTTACTTTAAATAAATTTCTTGCAAAAGCAAGGAAAATTTTGTATACTTGCACTAGTTAATAGAGCTGGAATAGTAGAAAATAAAACCCTTAAGAGAGCAGCCGGCTGGTGGAAGGTTGTGGGAAATATTTTTGAACTCGCCTAAGGATGGAGCTTGTCTTCCTTAAAAGACACAAAGTCGACTTGGTAAACTGAGGTGGTTGCGCCTATAAGCGCCCTCAGAACAAGTCTTTTTTTGAAAGGAGCACCATGAGACATTATAACTTTACAGAAATCGAAAAAAAATGGCAGAAAGTTTGGGAAGATGAGGGAACCTTTGAAGTAAAGGAGCGCCCTGGTCTTGCCAAGGATTATATTCTAATTGAATTTCCCTATCCTTCTGCCCAGGGCCTTCATGTAGGTCACCCAAGAAGCTATACAGCTTTGGATATTGTGGCTAGAAAAAGAAGAAGAGAAGGCAGAAATGTTCTTTTTCCAATTGGATTTGATAGTTTTGGTCTTCCAACAGAAAACTATGCCATAAAAACGAAAGTTCATCCAAAAAAAGTAACAGAAGAAAACATCCAACATTTTACTCGTCAGCTAAAAAGTATAGGCTTTAGTTTTGACTGGTCTAGGGTAGTAACTACCAGTGAACCAGAATACTATAAATGGACCCAATGGATTTTCCTTCAACTATTTAAAGAAGGTCTAGCCTATAAAACAAGAATGGATATCAACTTTTGCCCTTCTTGCAAGGTTGGTCTGGCCAATGAAGAAGTCGTAGGAGGAGAATGCGAACGTTGTGGCGCTGCTGTTGTTCGAAGAGAAAAAGAACAGTGGATGTTAAAAATCACAAAATATGCTCAAAGACTCATAGATGATCTTGGGGACCTTGATTTTTTAGACCGAATAAAATCTCAACAGATAAACTGGATTGGTAGAAGTCAGGGAGCGAATATTTTGTTTCCTATAAAGGGAATCGAGGAAGAACTAGAAGTTTTCACCACTCGTCCCGACACCATCTATGGTGCTACTTATATGGTTATCGCTCCAGAACACCCCTTGATTGATCAGTATCAAGACAGGCTGGATAATTATGATGCCCTTATAGACTATCGCCATAAGTCAAAGCATAAGAGCGATTTTGAGAGGACCCAGCTAGTAAAGGAAAAAACTGGAATTCGCCTGGAGGGAATGAGGGCGATTAATCCAATCACTGAAGAGGAAATCCCAATCTATATTTCAGATTATGTCATGATGGAATATGGAAGTGGAGCCATTATGGCCGTGCCTGCTCATGACCAAAGAGACTATGAATTTGCCCAGGCCTTTGGTGAAAAAATAGTCCAAACAATCAGTGGGGCTTCTATTGAAGAAGAAGCCTATACTGGAGAGGGAGAAGTCATCAATTCACCACTGATTGATGGACTTAGTGTAGATGAAGCAATCAAAAAAATGATAACCATCATCGAAGATAGGGGCCTTGGAGAAGGAAAAGTTCAATACAAACTCCGTGACTGGATTTTTTCACGCCAGCGCTACTGGGGCGAGCCAATTCCTGTGGTTCACTGTAAAAAATGCGGTGAGGTTGCCTTGCCAGAAGAAGAGCTTCCACTTATTCTTCCTGATGTAGAAAGTTACGAGACAACAGAGGATGGAAACTCTCCTCTAGCAGCTATTAGCGAGTGGGTAAATACCACTTGTCCAGCTTGTGGAGGGGCTGCTAAACGTGAGACGGATACCATGCCCCAATGGGCAGGAAGCAGTTGGTATTTTTTACGATACCTAGATCCCCATAATGATAAGGCCCTTGCTAGTGATGAGGCAATTAACTACTGGATGCCAGTAGATTGGTATAATGGAGGGATGGAACACACCACTCTTCACCTTCTTTATAGTCGTTTCTGGTATAAATTCCTTTATGATATTGGCCTTGTTCCCACATCAGAGCCTTACTCTAAGAGAACAAGCCATGGCTTTATCCTTGGTGAAAATGGGGAAAAAATGAGTAAATCGCGGGGGAATGTAGTAAACCCCGATGAAGTGATTAATAATTATGGTGCTGATACTCTCAGGATCTATGAGATGTTTATAGGTGACTTTGAGAAAACAGTTTCTTGGTCAGAAAATGGCGTAGCTGGAGCCAAACGTTTCCTAGATAGGGTATGGAACCTACAGTCCATGGTAAAAAATCAGAGCAAAGACTATAGTAAAGACCTTGAGCTGATTATTCATCAGAGTATAGAAAAAGTTGGCAGTGATTATGAGAGACTTAAGGGCAATACAGCTGTTGCTCAGCTTATGAGCCTAACCAATGCCTATTACCAAAAAGGAAGTATAAATAGAGGTGAACTTGAAGTTCTACTCTATCTTCTAAATCCTCTTGCTCCCCATCTAAGTGAGGAAATATATGAAAACTTAGGCAATAGCAAACGCATAACAGATACAAGCTGGCCAAGCTTTGATCCAGAAAAAACCATAGAAGACGACGTCGAAGTGCCAATTCAGGTCAATGGCAAGGTGAGATTCAAAATGGTTTTATCTAGGGGAATGGAGCGCGCTGAGGTAGAAGAACAACTTAAAGCAAATCCAGAATATGAGAAATATACTCAAGGAAAAAAGGTTCTTAAAATTATAGTTGTACCAGATAAACTGATTAGTCTTGTAATAAAGTAGAGGTAAAAAATGAATCTAAGCTATGAACGCTCTTTTGTCTGGAGCAAGAAAAACCATAAGGAAATATTTTCTTTTGCTGAGGGCTATAAGGAGTTTTTATCCTTTGCTAAGACTGAACGCCTGACTCATAAAAGACTTTTAAGTTTAGCCAAAGAAAAGGGCTTTAGAAGCTTTGAAGAACTAAGTAAGGACAAGGCCCTTCTTCCAGGCGCCAAGCTGTATTTTGAAAATAAAAACAAATCCCTTGTCCTAATGATTTTAGGAGAAGATTTAGAAGAAGGAATGAAAATTGTCGGAAGCCATATCGACGTTCCTCGACTCGATTTAAAACAAGTCCCCTTATATGAAGAGGGCAAGATGGCATTTTTAAAAACTCATTACTATGGAGGAGTTAAGAAATACCAGTGGACCTGCATCCCCCTGGCTCTTCATGGATTAGCCTACACCAAAGAGGGAAAAGCTGTAGAAATCTCCCTAGGAGAAGCGGAGGAGGACCCAGTCTTTTACATCAATGACCTATTGATTCATCTATCTGCTGATCAGATGAAAAAGAAACTATCCGAAGCAATTACAGGAGAGCAGCTCAATCTAGTTGTAGGTCATCTGCCCCTAGAGGGAGAAGAAAAAGATGCCATCAAATTAGGCGTCCTAACACTTCTCAATGAAAAGTATGGACTAATTGAAGAGGACTTTATTGTAAGTGAAATTGAAGTTGTCCCAGCGGGTAAGGCAAGGGACGTAGGATTTGATCGTTCTATGATTGCAGGACATGGTCATGATGATAGGTCCTGCGCCTATGCTTCGCTAAGGGCAATCTTGGAAATCCAAAGTCCTAAAACCACTGCCGTATGTATATTTGCTGATAAAGAAGAAATTGGTTCCGTAGGCAATAGTTCTATGGAAGCACTATTTTTTGAAAATTTAATTAGTGAGATTCTTGCAGCTCAGAAAAAAGACCCTTCTTTGGCTAGAAGAAGAGCCCTAGCAGCAAGCAAGGTGCTTTCTGCCGATGTGTCTGCTTGTTTTGATCCAAACTTCCCAGAAGTGAGTGAAAAGCTAAATACCGCATTTCTTGGTTGTGGGGGGAATCTAAGCAAATATACCGGTGTTCGAGGCAAGGGTGGTAGCAATGACGCCAATGCTGAGTTTCTACAGGAAATAAGAGAACTTTTTGATAGCAAAGATATTATTTGGCAAACAGGAGAACTAGGAAAAATAGACCAAGGTGGAGGTGGAACAATTGCCTTTATCCTTGCAAAATACGGGGCTGAAGTAGTTGACTTTGGCATTCCTGTTCTTAGTATGCACGCGCCCATAGAATTAATTAGCAAGGCGGATCTTTATGCAACCTATGAGGCATATAGGGCCTTTATGGAATAAAAGGAGGAATTATGAAAGCATATCACACAGACAAGGCACCAGCGGCCGTTGGACCCTATGTTCAGGCTCTAAAAGCAGGAAACTTCTTGTATCTTTCCGGCCAGACCCCAATTGTTCCTGAAACAGGAAAACTAATTGAAGGCGGAATTGAAGAGCAAACACGTCAGGTTTTTAAGAATATTGAAGCTATTTTAGAAGAGGCAGGTTATAAAAAGACAGATGTGCTTAAATCCACGGTATTTCTGACAGATATGGCAAACTTTCAGGCCATGAATAAGGTATATGAAGAGTTTTATGGGGATCATAAGCCTACAAGAAGTGCCTTTGCCGTAAAAGCCCTTCCAGTAAATGCTATTGTTGAGATTGAGACCATTTGTTATAAGGAGTAGTAGGGAGGAAAAAAGAGTTTTCTAAGGGGAACTCTTTTTTCTTCTTTTTAATTTATTGATAAAGGGGTATAGTCAAAGTAATAAGGAGGTAAATATGAATCAAACCATTGCCACACAAAAGGACCATAGAACTATCAGGGCCTTTAAAGAGGGAAAACTCAGTGAAGAGATAATAAAAGAACTCCTAGAAGTAGCCCGAAGAACTGCTACCAGTACAGGTTTACAAAGCGCTTCCATTATTCGTGTCAATGATCAAAAAAAGAGAGATGAGATAGCCAAGGTATGTGACCAGCCCTATGTTGCTAGTTCATCAGAACTTTGGATCTTTATTGTAGACACCTATAGAAACAATCAAATTGCCAAGCAAAAGGGAGTAGATAGTGATGCTGGCAGAGATATGGACCGTTTCTTTCAAGGATTTACAGATGGAAGCCTTATGGCTCAAAACGTCCTTAACGCGATAGAAAGTCTGGATCTAGGCGGAGTATATCTAGGAAGCATTCACAATGATGATCGCAAAATTATTGAAATCCTAGAACTCCCAGAACTGACCTTTCCCATTGTAGGTCTTGCTTTTGGAAAAAAGGACCAGGCACCTCAAATCAAGCCAAAAATGCCCATGTTACTTCGATGTTTTGAAGATGTCTATAAAAAGCAGGAAGATTATCTAGAGGCCTTTAAGGACTATGATGAGGTAATGCAAACCTATTATGATTTAAGAGATGCTAATAATAGAGTGGATTCCTTTACGAACCAAATCGCCACACAATATAGTAATCCGAGCGCAAAAAGAAGAGAAATTATAGATGCTATTTTTGAGCAAGGTTATACTCTAAATCCCCGACCCTAGGGGATTTTTTTCTTGTGATTAAATACTTTTAAAGAAAAAGCAAAGTAAAATAAGTAAAAAAGCCAAAGCTTAGATGACAAGGCCAAATACCGTGTTATACTATAATTACTAATAAATTGATATAATCCTATACTTGCTTATATTGTTTTTTTAGAGAAGTTGGGTACATATCGATTTTAACTTTTTGAAGCTCGATAAAGCAGGGTTTTTCTTTAGGCCTAAAGGGCAGAGCTTGGGTGATAGCAAAATCATAGATAGTTTGCAAATCGTTAAAAAAGGGGAGCGCAAGATGAAAAAGCTAAGAGTCTTTATGGCCGTTTTGTTAATTTCAACCAGTCTACTTTCCTGTGCCATTAAGCAAGAAAACAAAGGGATGGTTAGTGATGAAAAAGAAAATGTTTCAAGTGATATCAAGAGGGAAGAAAACAATGAAAAAACAGAAGTATTTGCGGTTTTAGAGTTAGAATATGGCTCCCAAGCAAAGGGGGAGTATGAAATCGAAAAAAAAGGCGAAAAAACTCCCATAGCTATCTCTGAAATTGACACAATGAAAATAGGCAAAAGGGATTATCTGGTAAAAACTAGAGAAGATATAGAGCTACTTATAGCAGTTGACATCGTAGATACACAAAAACCTCTAATTATAGGCAAGGATGAAATTGAAATAAAAATCGAAGATCTTAAGACTTTTGACTTAAGGGATAAGATAAGAGCTGTAGATCCCGTTGATGGACAAGTCGAGTTAGATTTTGAAATGCCAAAAATAACAAAAGCAGGTGAATACTCTCTTGAGGTAGGAGCAAAAGACTCTAACGCAAACCAAACAAGTAAAACAATTAAACTTATTGTATTAGCAGAAGAAGAGTATAGCTATGATGGGCAGACCAGTATTGAAGTAGAAGGACGAAAGTTTCTGTTAGAAGTAAAACCAGATGGCCCTGCACAAGAGACGGTGATAAAGGATTTCTTATATTCTATTACAGCTGAGTTTGAAGAAAGATCAAAAATTTATGCTGATACAGAAGATTTTGTCTGGTTTTTAGATATTGAAAAAGATGAATTTGCCTTTGGTGTCTATATTGAGTCCTACAGGATTCATGAACTAATGACTTTATCAGAAATCGAATATAGTATTGATAGAGGGGAAATATACGGGGAAGATCCCATATATTATGAAGGATGGGACCAGATAGTAGAGGAATACCAATTGCAGGAATATGAAATTATAACGGTTCATTTTACCCAAGAGTATTCACAAAAAGCAAGTGAATTTCCCCCTCAGTGGGGAGATGGCACTTACTACAAAAGTTATCTAGTGGGTAAGACATCTACAGATTCAAATTATAGGATATATGATATGGGAAAATTACACGAAAGCGCAGGAATATAATTTTTTTTGCTAATGCAAATTCACTAAGAAAAGATAAGTACTATTAGATAAGCAGGAGGCCCTAGTATGGCAAGATTTGATGACTTCTTAAAACTAGATATTCGAGTGGGAGAGATTGTTAAAGCGGAAAACTTTGAAAAAGCAAGAAAGCCTTCCTATAAATTATGGGTTGATTTTGGTAGTGAAATCGGGATTAAAAAAGCCAGTGCTCAAATTACTGAACTATATAGTTTGAATGAATTACTGCATAGACAGGTTTTGGGGGTGGTAAATTTTCCTCCCAGGCAAGTTGCAGATTTTATGTCTGAAGTATTGGTGCTGGGAATATACTCAGAAGAAGGCGTAATATTAATTCGACCAGAACGCCCAGCAAAAAAGGGAGATAAACTAGGTTAGAATAGTTTCCTTTGTCGTAAGAAAAAAGGCAAGGACAATCCTTTCTTACACTAGCTTTATGACTGGCTCTAGTATTTGGACATCTGTGGAGCTTGCCCTAAGTGGTTTTTACTTGGAATAAATAGAAACTTCCTCTTTAAAAGTGAGAGCAATAAGTTTATAAGCGGCCAATCAACAAGTGTTTCTAGGAAGACGCTTGTTTTTTTCTTGACATAGGCAAAAACCGTGATAAGATGTATCTAGTTATCATAACTAGATAAGGAGGAACCATGCTTCCAAAGTGGGAAGATTTACCAAGGGGACCTATGACAAATCGGCAGTTGGTTGATTATGTGCGAGGGTTTTTAACCCCGCTTTTTACTAGTGAAAACTTTATAACTAGCACTAGGATACAAAACTATGTAAAGTGGGGAGTGTTAAGCCAGCCTGATGGAAGACGCTATAATCGAGTCCACTTGGCTGAAGCAATTATAGTCTCTATTCTTAAGGGAGTTCTTACAACGCAGGAAATTGCTCAGGGAATCAGCCTCCAACTTCTCTTGCTTTCTACAGAGGAGGCCTACAATGCTTTTTCAAGGGCCTTTGAAGAGGCAAAAGCAGAAGTAGAGTACTTTATATCCTATGGAGAAACCCTGGAAAACAAGTCCAAACACCCAGCCCTTACAGGGGTCTGCCGTGCATTTTGTTACAGAGCCCTTAGTAAGGATATTATCCGATTAGGAGGCTTAGAAGGCTTTAAAGGAGAAAAAAGTGGATAAAATAGCCCTAGTATTAGATACAGCAAGTAATATGGATTTTGAAATGGCCGAAAAGTTTGGTTTTGAACTTTTACCTTATAGTATTGAAATTGAGGGAGACGCCTACGATGATTTGATTGAAATCCCCAGGGAGGGCTTTTATGAACGCCTTGAAAAAGAAAAGATGTCTACAGGTGTCCCGCCTCTGGGTAAAATACAGAACTTTATGGAAAAATTAGTAGAAAAAGGTTATAAGCAGGCCCTTATTTTTACTGTTTCTCCAGAGATGAGCGGCATGTACTCAGCTATGCGCCTTCACTCATCTGTTGAGGGCCTAGAGACTTATGTTCTTGATACTCGTACAGTAGGGCCAGGTGTAAGCCTGCTTGCTCTTTATGCCAAAGATCTTTTGCAAAAGGGCTATAACTTTAATCAACTGATTAAAGCATGCACCCTTAAACGCGATCAACTCGATGTGGCTGCCACCTTTAGAACCCTGGTCTATTTAATTAGAGGAGGTAGAATTTCATCTTTTAAGGGCCACTTAGGCGAGGTTCTTAAGTTTTTTCCTCTTATTTCGGTAAAGGATGGAAAACTCCAGCAAATTGGAAAGGCTAGAGGAAAGGTGAAAAGTCAAAAGCAACTCCTTAAAAAGGTAAAAGCTGATTTGGCAGAATCAAAGGATTTTGATATGGCATTTTTCCATGCAGAGAATCCAGAAGAAATGAAAATAATAAAAGAAGAACTAAGTGATGAGATTTCTAGAGCAAGGCGTCTTATTGACTTCCCCTCTACCTCAGTACTAGGAGTTCATGGTGGTCCTGGCTATTTTGGGGTATCTTACTTTATACGCCAGTAGGCATATCATTAAGAAGGTAAGCTAGACTTTTCTTCTTGCGATAAATATTTGTTTTTTGTCTTACATTCTAATACTCAACCAATAAGGCAATTGGATTTGATTGCAGTTTTTTTGTATTTTGCCGTGCTAATCTAGACAGGAGGCTAAATATGAAAAAAACTGGAATCATTGTATCTTTATTGCTTTTATTTATACTGGGTTTTTGGTTTAAACTCTATGGACTTACTCCCCTAGAGGTTCCCCAAAGACAAATTTTTGTTCATATTGAGGGTGAAGTTACAAAGCCCGGTCTTTATGAAATAGCGGAAGATTTGCGTTTGGGGGATTTAGTTGAACTTGCTGGAGGCCTTACAGATAAGGCAGAAGGTATTAATCTGGCAAAAAAACTGATAGATGGTGAAAAGATTATTATTTCCCGGATCTGGCAGGAAGACGCTGAGGACAATCAAGTTCAAAATAGCCCTTCTATTATAAGGGAGATGACACTAGAAGAATGGATGGAGATTCCAGGAGTGGGAGAGGTCACAGCAAGGGCAATCATGGAATATCTAAGAAAGAATCCAGGAGCTAAGGTGGATGAACTTATTGAAGTCAATGGAATAGGTGAAAAGAAACTCCAAATCCTGAAAGAACATTTGGGTAATCTATAAAATTATGTTAAAATATCTCTGAAAGTGAGGCATAAATGGAAAAAATAAAATTAACCCAGCATGCATCAGCTGCAGGCTGAGCGGCTAAACTTGCCCCTGATAGTTTATCAGATATATTA
>DASRNA010000006.1:0-6451 GCA_035647655.1 Clostridia bacterium
CTAATATAGACTACGACAGCATTCCCCAGTTAATGACACAAATGCAAGAACACCAGATTAACTGGTCCATGCCCAAGATTCATATTAAGGATGAAATAGAGCTAAACCAAGTCCTGCGCAGTCTAGGAGTCAATCAAATCTTCGAAGAAGATGGACAGCTGGGAAATATTAGCGAGGAAAATTTGCAAGTTTCACTAATTAAACAGTGGACTGATCTTCTTGTGGAAGAAAAAGGAGTAGAAGCAGCCGCAGCAACCTTAGTTGAAATCAAAGCCACCTCCCTGCCTCCAGAACTTCCAGAAGTTGATATGAAACTAGATCGCCCCTTTTCCCTCTTTATTGTCTTTAGAGATGTTCCCCTGTTTTTTGGTGATGTCTACCAGCCATAAAGCCCTCTAAGACAAGTTGAACCAGTAAAAAAAGGATGACCTTTTAATAGGCCATCCTTTTTTTTATGATTTTACTCTTTAGAGGAAAGATCCTCCGGAAGATATTTCCCATCCTTTTTTCTTTGTTTTACACATTGAGTAAGAAGATATTCGATTTGCCCATTAATAGAGCGAAAATCATCTTCTGCCCAGGCTGCAATCTGCTCATACAACTTATGGGAGAGACGAAGGGGAATTTGCTTTTTAGGCTTTGCCATGACTAATATAAACTACCGCTATTAACAATGGGCTGGGCGTCTTTACTACCACATAAAACAACAAGTAGATTAGAAACCATGGCAGCCTTACGCTCCTCATCAAGTTCCACAATATCATTTTCATTAAGTTTTTCCAGGGCCATCTCCACCATCCCTACCGCCCCTTCTACAATCATCATCCTTGCATCAATAATTGCACTAGCTTGCTGCCTTTGGAGCATGGCTGCAGCTATTTCCTGGGAATAGGCAAGATAGGTAATTCTGGCATCTATAATCTCAAGACCAGCCTCTTCCACTCTACCTTGAATTTCTTCGCGAATTTTCTCTGCTACAAGACTACTTGATCCGCGAAGGCTTCCCTCATCGGGCTCTCCATCTCCAGTAGTATCAATTCCCGGGGCCATATCATAGGGATAATTTCTTACAATATTACGCAGGGCACTATCACTTTGAAGGGAAAGGTATTCTTTAAAATTATCTACATTAAAGACCGCCTTAGCTGTATCGGTAACCCTCCACATTACTGCAATTCCAATATCCACGGGATTTCCTAGAACATCATTTACCTTTTGTTTGGAATTACTCAGGGTCATCACCTTAAGAGAAATCTTCTTGCCGGTAAGATCGATGCTTCCTAGATCTTGTGTACTGGAAATAAGAACCTTTGCTCCTCTTGCTCCACTGTCCACATCTCCACTTTGGCCCAGCCTTGTCTTAGCTGCAGGATTTACCGCAGTCGAAAAAGGGTTGACATAGTAAAAACCAGGCTCTTTTATGCTTCCTGTATAATTTCCAAAAAGCGTTAAAACAATAGCTTCCTTGGGCTTAATAATTTTAAGTCCAAAAAAAGGAACAATCCCAACAAGAAGCCAAAAAATCCCCCCAGCTAATAATAGACTTCCTAGGCTACTACCATCATTCATCAACCGTATCCCAAATATAAGGGCTAGAATGGCCCCAATATAGAGAAGACCTAATAGAATAAGTATGGGCATGCCCTTTTTGGGCTTCAAAATTTTTTCTTGCATTGTCCACCTCCTAATATCTTTATGATATCATTTTGATATCACTTGTCAAGGAGAAAATAAGCCAATAAAAAAGAGGCTACCAGCTATGGCAACCCCTTATCTTTATTACTAGCCCTTTAGTCTTTTTTCCAGGGCCTCTAGCTCATCATAGAGCTCCTTTGGCATTTTCTCTCCATAGCCATCAAAGTGCTCACGAATAGACTCTACTTCCTTAAGCCACTCTTCTTTATCAACAGAAAGAATTTCTGCAAATTCTTCCTTATTAAGATCTAGGCCCGAAAGATCCAGATCCTCTACAGAAGGAATATATCCCAGAGGAGTCTTTCTTGCAGGAGCGCTTCCATCAAGGCGCTGGGTAATCCATTTAAGAACTCTGCTATTTTCACCAAAGCCAGGCCAAATAAATTCTCCCTGATCATTTTTTCTAAACCAGTTAACATAAAAAATTTTAGGCAGCTTACTCTCCTGGGTCTTCTTAGCTGCATCAAGCCAGTTCTGCAGATAATCTGCTACATGATAGCCGATAAAGGGCAGCATAGCAAAGGGGTCTCTTCGTACTTGACCAATCTTATCCGAAATAACTGCTGCTGTAACTTCACTTCCCATAATGGAGCCAAGAAAGATTCCATGTTGCCAACTAAAGGCTTCATGAATAAGCGGGATGGTGGTTGCCCTTCGACCCCCCACCAAAATCGCATCAATGGGAACACCCATAGGTGCTTGCCAGTCTGGGGCTATATTTGGAGCCTGGCTTGCTGGAGTAGTAAAACGCGCATTGGGATGGGCGGCCTTTTCTTTACTCTTAGGGGTCCAGTCCATGCCCTTCCAATCAATAAGGTGCTCAGGAGGATCTATTCCCATTCCTTCCCACCACACTTTTTTATCATCACTTAGGGCAGTATTGGTAAAGATGGTGTTCTTTTGGATTGTAGCCATAGCCGAGGGGTTGCTTTCTTTGCTGGTTCCAGGAGCCACGCCAAAAAAGCCTGATTCTGGATTGATTGCATAGAGTTTTCCATCCTCCCCAAAATGCATCCAGGAGATATCATCCCCTACGGTTTCTACCTTCCAACCCTCAATGGTGGGTATTAGCATGGCCAGATTTGTTTTTCCACAGGCTGAGGGAAAGGCGCCACAGACATGATATACCTTGCCCTCTGGGCTGGTAAGTTTAAGAATCAGCATATGCTCAGCCAGCCAACCTTCATCGCGAGCAAGAACCGAAGCAATGCGAAGGGCAAAACACTTCTTTCCTAAAAGAGCATTGCCTCCATAGCCCGAGCCAAAACTCCAAATGCTTCTTTCTTCTGGAAAATGGGCAATATATTTTTTCTCCATAGGAGCACAAGGCCAGGGGATATCTTCTTCGCCTTCTTGTAGAGGAGCTCCCACACTATGTAGGCAAGGCACAAACTCTTCCCCAGCTTTAATTCTTTCTAGGGCTCTATCGCCAATTCTTGTCATAATTGCCATATTGACTACTACATAGGGGCTATCAGTAATCTCAACACCAAGTTTAGAGTAGGGAGAATCTATTGGACCCATACAAAAAGGAATCACATATAGGGTCCTTCCCTTCATAGAACCAGCAAACAAAGCAGTAAGAGTCTTTTTTAACTCCTTGGGATCAATCCAGTTATTTGTTGGTCCAGCATCTTCTTCTTTTTCTGAAGCAATAAAAGTCCGGTCTTCTACCCTGGCCACATCAGAAGCATCGCTTCTAAAAAGCAGGCAGCCCGGATATTCTTTTTCATCTAGGGGCTCAGCAATCCCCTTTTTTACCATCATCTCGCTCAGGTCTTTTATTTCCTGATCAGAGCCAGTACACCAGTGCACCTTGTCAGCTTGGGTGAGCTTTTTAATCTCATCAACCCACTCTATTAACATTTTTTCGCCTTTCACTTTTTCCTCCTTTAAATTAAATGATTAGACTTTCAACCAGAGCAGGTATTTGCTCTAGGGATTGCACGCTATAATCAACTTTTAGTCTCCCATGCTCTTTATTGGGATTATACCAACAACTTATTAAGCCATAATTAAGGGCACCTAGCATATCTGAATTTAAACCATCGCCAATAAAAAGTATCTTCTTTGGATCGCTTTGCCCGATCTTTCTCATCATAAAATCAAAAAATCCCTTATGGGGCTTCTCAAAACCCGTTTCTTCGGAAACAATGATTTCTTTAAAAAAAGGCCTAATACCACTGGCTCTAAAGCGTCCCCTTTGAATAGAAAGAATCCCATTGCTGGCTAAGGCAAGGGGATAGCTTTTGCTCAATTCCTCTAAAAGGTCCCAGGCTCCAGGAATTAACTCCCCCCTTTTAGAAAGCTCTTCTTCATAAAGGTCTTTCATTTTTTTATCAAGGCCTTGAAGATTGTAGTGTTGGCAAAAAAGGCCAAATCTCTTATCAATTAGCTCTGCTTTTTGCATTTCCCCCTTTTCCAAGGCTCTCCAAAGACCACTGTTTAATCTAGTATATGTATGATAGTAATCGCCCTCATCCTTTAGGCCCAGCTTGGCTAGCATCTTTGTAAAGGCCTTTTTCTGCGCACTTTTAAAGTCAAGAAGAGTATCATCGGCATCAAATACAATCCAGTTGATTTTCCTATTAGACATTTGTTTTTTCCCCTTGTATTTTTACGCAAGATCCAGTATCATTCCCAGGGCCGCTCCAATAGCTATTACCAGAACAGGATGAGTTTTTTTCGTCTTTATCAAGGCAAAAAAACCAAGAAAAAGCAGAATATTAAGCCAATTTACCCCACTTAAAACTATTTCTTCTCCCAAAAACACAACCATGCGCAAAAAACCTAAGAGGGCAGCAGCAATTAGGGCCGTTGAAGTGGGGCGGAGGCCATAAAAAATCCCCTGGGTTAAGGCGCTAGTGCGATATTTATCCAGTACAGGAATTAAAATAAGCACAACTACAATAGAGGGAAAAACTAGGGCCAGGGTAGCCAAAACACCACCTGGATATCCTCCCACTCTTATTCCAACAAAAGTCGCCATATTTATCCCTATGGGGCCCGGGGTTGATTCGCTTATAGCCACCATATCCATTAGTTCTTTTGTGGTAAACCATCCGTATTTTTCTCCCATATCCTGTAAAAAGGGAATAGTAGCTAGACCACCACCTACGGCAAAAAGCCCTGTAAAAACAAAGGCATAGATCAGTTTAAGCATTTCCATCTTGCCTCCTAGTAAAAACAAGACCCAGGGCAGCACCCAATAAAACAGTAACAATAATGGGAGTTTTTATACCAAGGATTAAAAATAAGACAATTCCAAAAATAATAAGGCCCCCCCTATCTCTTATGGCGCTTTTACCCATCTTTATTACCGTCGTTAAAATAAGAGCACTTACCGCAACACGAATTCCTGCCAAAGCACTGGCTACCTTAGGGTGAGTATGAAATTCTTCTAGGGTTCCTGCTAATAAACTTATAATAACAACACTAGGAGAAACAAGACCCAGGACTGCAATCACAGCTCCTAGGGCGCCAGCTTGTTTTTGCCCTATAAATACCGCTGTATTTACGGCTATAATACCTGGGGTTGTCTGGCCAATGGCGTAGTAATCGAGAAGTTCTTCTTCTGTTGCCCAGGCCTTGTTTTCAACTACTTCTGTTTGGAGCAGTGGAAGCATAGCATAGCCCCCACCAAAGGTAAAAAGGCCCATACTAAAAAAAGTCCGGAATAATTCTATGTAGATTTTCATAATTCCTCCAAAAGATTAGAACTTTTTATTTAATCTTTCCTATATAATACCACTTTACTTATAGAAAAAATATCTATACTTCTATCCCTTTCTAAAAGCCAAGGAAATCTAGAAGCATAAAAAAGTGGCCCAATTTATATCGGGCCATTTTTTATTTCTCTAACAGGTAAGACCTTGACATCCTAAAAAACGCAGGAGGAGCTTTTTCACACAGGTCCCAGCTAATAAAAGCCAAGGCTTATCTTGCCTGCGTTTTTCCCCACCCTCTTCACTTTATTTAAGCGCCTTTGTAAAGGCTTTCATTAAAGCAGGAAGATCTGCAGGCGTTCTGGATGTGAAAAGATTCTTATCCACAACAAGTTCCTCATCCACCCAATTGGCACCAGCATGAACTATATCATCTTTTATTGCCATAAAAGAGGTCAGCTTTCGGCCTTTAAGGTCCAAAGAAGAAGCCAGAAGCCAGGGACCATGACAAATTGCTGCAATGGGTTTTCCTGCCTCATCCATGGCCTTTACTAGGGCCTTGGTTTCAGGGCTTCGTCGCATATAATCTGGAGAAAAACCACCAGGAATCATAAGGCCAGCATAGTCTTCTGCCTTAATATCCCTAGAGGCATGGGTGCTTTTCATTTTAAGGCCAGCAGCGCTAGCATAGGCCACGTCCTGATCTGTACCAACCAAATGAACCTCATAGTCTTCTAAGAGACGGTAGTAGGGGTAAATCAGTTCCATTTCATTGAAGTTTGTTTCGATTAAAACAATCAGCTTTTTCATTTTACTTCCTTTCGTATTTAGAGTCTATTACTAAATATACCCCTTCTGGCCAAACAAAAAACCTAGAGATTCTTTTTCCAGGTAGAAGGAGAAAAGAGAATGAAAATCGGAAGAATTTCTAGTCTGCCTGCAATCATAGTAAAGGTAAGAATTAGCTTACTAAGATCACTCAACTCGTAATAGTTCAAGCTAGGCCCTACCTTCCCAAGGCCAGGCCCAATATTATTAAAGGTAGCTAGGACTGCCGAAAGAGCACTCTCTATATCCTTTAAGTCTAAACT
>DASRNA010000007.1:0-2146 GCA_035647655.1 Clostridia bacterium
ATGTCCATGTTAGGGGCATGAATACCAAGGATGAATCAAAACTTCTTGAGATTCGCAAGACGGCGGGAATGATTTTTCAAAACCCCGACAATCAGATTGTTGCAACCGTTGTGGAAGAAGATATTGCCTTTGGACCTGAAAACCTGGGTATTCCCAGGGAAGAAATAGGCCGGCGTATCGATCATGTACTAAAAATCCTTGGTATGGAGGACTATCGATTTAGACCTCCCCATATGCTTAGTGGAGGACAAAAACAACGAATTGCCATTGCCGGTGTCCTGGCCATGGAGCCAGAAATTATTATTTTTGATGAATCAACCTCTATGCTTGATCCTAGTGGTCGTAAAGAAGTGCTAAAGACCATTCATCAACTTCATCAGCAGGGGATTACCGTTGTACTTATTACTCATTTTATGGAAGAAGTTTTAGGAGCCCAGCGAGTTTTGGTTCTGGAAAAGGGAAAACTGGCCCTGGATATGAAACCCGATGAACTTTTTATGCATATGGATCTTTTAAAGAGCTATGACCTTAAAGTTCCAGAAATAATTGAGCTGGCCATGGAACTAAAAAAAGCAGGAAAAGATATAACTTTTCCTATTTATAATGAAATGGATCTTGTGAGGCAATTATGTCCATCCGATTAAAGGATGTATCTTATACCTACAATGCAGACTCCCTTTATGAAACAACAGCCTTGGACCAGATTACTTTTGAAGTAGGTCCAGGAGAAAGCCTAGGCATAATAGGCCATACAGGCAGTGGTAAGTCCACCTTACTCCAGCTGTTAAATGGACTTCTAAGACCAGATAGTGGCTATTTAGAAGTAGCAGGGATAGAAATATCAAAGTCTAAGAAAAACTTATCGGCCCTTCGAAAAGAAGTAGGCCTTGTTTTTCAATACCCAGAATACCAGCTCTTTGAAGAAACGGTTGCTAGGGATATAGCCTTTGGACCAAAAAACCAGGGCCTTAGTGATGAGGAAGTGGAAAAACGTGTAAAAGAATCCATGGAGCTTATCGGCCTTGATGAAAGCTACAGGGACAAGTCTCCCCTGGAACTGAGTGGGGGAGAAAAAAGGCGAGCTGCTATTGCAGGAGTTTTGGCCATGCGTCCAAGAATCTTAATGTTAGATGAACCCACAGCGGGTCTTGACCCCCAGGGAAGGGCCCAGCTTATCAAGCAACTGATGGTTCTAAAAGGAAAACTTACCCTGGTTTTTATCTCTCACTCCATGGAGGAAGTTGCCAAAATAGCAGATAGAATCCTGGTCCTCTCAAAGGGTAAGTTGATCTTAGATGATAGTGTAGACAAGGTATTTGAAGAAGAAAAGCTGTTAAAGGAAGTGGGCCTTGATCTGCCTGTTATCGCGCGGCTTTTTGCCCGCCTAAGAGAAGAGGGTTGTCCTTACAAGAAGAATTATTTTCTTCTTGAAGATGGACTTCGCGTTCTTATGGAGGGAGAAGATGATTAAAGATATGACCCTGGGTCAATACTACCCAGTAGACTCTATGATTCATCGTTTGGATCCCCGGACCAAGTTTATCATCAGCTTTGTCTATATACTGGCTATTTTCTTTTTAAAAGAAGCCTACCAGTATGCCCTCTTATTTATTGGCCTTCTTGGTGTTATTAAATTATCTAAAGTTCCCCTGGCCTTTATTATAAGGGGAATCAAACCAATTGTTTTTATTTTAATGTTTGCTTTTATTATGAATTTATTTCTTACTCCAGGGGAGGTCCTTTGGAGCTTTTGGAAAATTACCATCACAAAAGAGGGACTAAGGTTGGCTTTTCTTATGATGGCAAGGCTATTCTTACTGATTATGGGGAGTTCTTTATTAACTCTAACAACAAGTCCCATCAAGCTGACCTATGCCCTGGAGAGTCTTTTTTCTCCCCTGGCCAGGTTTGGATTTCCTGTTTCTGAGATGGCCATGATGATGGGAATTGCCCTGCGGTTTATCCCCACCCTAACATCTGAGACCGACAAAATAATGAAGGCCCAAATGGCCAGGGGGGCTGATTTTGAGAGCGGAAATATTTTTAGGCGGGCAAAATCACTTATACCAATCCTTGTTCCACTTTTTTTATCTTCCATACAAAGGGCCATTGAGCTGGCTGATGCTATGGAAGCAAGGTGTTATCA
>DASRNA010000008.1:0-2978 GCA_035647655.1 Clostridia bacterium
GTCTATTAATCCTGATGATAAGCAGTGGAAAAAAGCGATAGCACCCTCAATTGAAAACAATGCAAGGGTGCGTTTTTTGGTATTTGATTCTGGCCAGAAGCTAATTAGTGATAGTTATAATTTTCTTAGAGCTGGTGAAAGTTTATCTCTAGAATTAGTTGAAGAGGTGAATAAAGAAAACAGTTTTGAACATCGCCTATATAAAAACAGCAAGGATGAAAACCTACTTTATACTGCCTACCCTGTCTACAATGAGGAAGAAAAGCCTCTTGCTACAATTGTAGCAATGACAAGCCTGGGTGAACCCATTGAAGCCTTGTCTATTCTTTTGCAAAGAATTATTATTATTGGCATTATATTTATTATTTCTTCTCTAGTCATATATTTTTGGATTTTAAGAAGTATTTTTACTCCTATTGATAGACTGGAAAAAGGAGTAAAAGCTATGACTAGAGGAAATTATAGCTATCAAATTGAAGAAGACCAGGAATCACAACTTGACCCCATCGTTCGCTCTTTTAATACTTTGGGTTCGCGCCTTGGTAATATTGAGGTCCAACAAAAAGATTTTGTTTCCACCTTAAGCCATGAATTAAAAACACCTATCGCTTCGATGAAAATTATTACGGACTCTCTAATCCATGCAAAAGATACAGTGGAAAAAGAGGTTCTTTATGATTTTCTTGAGGATATCAACTCTGAGAGTGACAGATTAAAGGATATAATTGATGATCTTTTATTTATGGCTTCTCTGGAGCGGCAAGATGTGTCTTTGAATCTTGAAGTTCGAGCAATTACTATGGCACTGGAGGAATCAGTACGGGTTGTTCAACCCCTGGCTGATCAGAAGGATATTGCTTTGTATCTTGAGCCTCATGAAGAGCTTTTTGCTGAATTTGACTACAATAAAATGAAACAAGTTTTTATAAATATTATTGGCAATGCTGTCAAATACACTGATGAGGGGGGAAGCGTTTTCATTAGCAGCTCTGCTGATAAAAACGGAGTCTACATTGAAGTGCAAGATACGGGCATTGGAGTTGATCCTGAGGATCTCCCCTATATCTTTGATAGGTTTTATAGAGTGGAGATGGCCAGAAGTAGACTAAGAGGCGGTACAGGTCTAGGTCTTCATATTGTTCATAATATCGTAAATCTTCATAATGGAAAAATATATATGGAGTCTGAAAGTGATGTAGGAACCACGGTATATATTGAACTTCCCCGAGTATATGAGGTGTAGGATGAAAAAAGCACGTAATTATTTTCTGATACTGATACTAATGTTCCTTATGATCAATATTTATTTCTACCTTAATTTTCACAAGCCTTATCCCTTGGAGCCTTACGATTTGAGTGTGGTAGACGATCATCGATATATGAGCTATCCGGTATATTTTGTGGGAGACGACCGCCTTGTAAAGAGCCGGGAATACATCGAGGTAATTTGGCGGGATGACCAGGAGAATGTGCAGGATGTGTATTTTGCTCAGGCCAAGCTTCCCATTGAAGGTCGGAGTATTCAAATTCTGAATATTTCTATTGATAAGCTAACGGTAACTCCTGAGCACATCTATATTTATACACAACTTTCAAGCTTTAGAGATGCTCGCTATAATCGCGATAACTTTTATTTATATCTAATGAGCTTTGTTAATACCCTTACTGAAAACAGTAAAGAAAAAACAGTGTATTTTATCTTAGATGGAAGGATTTCTTCTCCAGAGCTTTATGGAGTCGATATGAATCAGGGCTTTAGTTACGACTTATCCCTTGTGGCAGAAGATAAAGACAAAGTAGCAAAGAATATGAGGCAGTTTTTTCGAGAAATGTACTTGCAAGATTATGAAAGAGCCTATAAGAAACTCTCAAGAGAGATTCGAGAAAGCCATAGAATAGCAGGCTATGCTAAGGCCTTTGAAAGCTACGTATATAATCGAAATAATGACTTTCCTTGGGATTTTATTGTTGAAAAAAACCAGGACAAATATAGTGTCACTGTGCACTTTGGTCCAGAAAGCAATTATCCTGATGAAGTCTGGGGAGTGGATATTGTTGATGGCATATTTATTGTGGATTATTTTCCAGAACTCTTGAACTACCTACCATAAATAAAGAAAAAAGGCAGCTTCCTAAGAAACTGCCTTTTTATATGGCGGAAATGGATGGGAATCGAACCCACCTAGGATGCTCCTAACACCCTACACTGGTTTTGAAGACCAGAAGGGGCACCAGCCCCCTACCATCTCCTTAAAATAATTTGGCTTCTGTTCCATTTAAGAGTCGAGTGATATTGTCTCGATGCTGAAATACAAGAAACCCTGCTAAGATTATAGCACCAAATATTAATAAGTCAAAGCCATAAAACAAATAGTAGATAAGGGGAGTAGAAAGGGCCGCACCAATAGAGGCAAGGCTCATCCTGCGGCTGATAAAAAGGATTATAATCATAAGAAAAAGTGCTACAATAAAAATCCTCCAGTCATAAGCCAAAAGTAGGCCTCCTGAAGCAGCTACCCCCTTGCCACCTTTAAATTTTAAAAAAGGTGAGTAGCAGTGGCCAATAACAGAAGCCATTCCGGCAACAAAACCGTAGGGCTGGCCAAATAGAGCAAGCCCTATATGAAAGGCCAAAAAGGCTTTTCCTATATCAAAGAAGGCACAAATAGCAAAGGAGACAGAGCCCAGGTTGCGAAAGACATTGGTAGCTCCCAAATTCCCACTGCCAACTTTACGCAAATCAATATTTTTTTGTATTTTTCCAATTACATAAGCAAAGGGCAGGCCACCTAGAAAGTAACCTACAATTATGCTAACAATTATATTCATTATTACCTCAGATTGATTGTACGGTAGTGTAAAATATCTTGTGTAAACCCCTCATCATTCTATCTATAGAAAAGAGAGCGCCAACCTTGTATAATGTTAAGTGACAAAACAAAACAGAAACAGGGAAGGAGCCCTCTCATGAGTTATTT
>DASRNA010000009.1:0-8097 GCA_035647655.1 Clostridia bacterium
TGGTAATTTAATAGAGACAGCATAGGTACAAAAATTGGAGCTAAGAGGGCCCATTTTGCGGAGCCAGAACCGATAAAGAGATTTACAAAGGTCCAAAGTAAAACGGTACTTTGTCAATTTAGTGGGCAAGTAAAAAATTCAGTTAATTAATTCCTAGTTAATACGATACTGAATTAGCTTCGTTGCCCGGGAGAGATTGGTGAAACCAAAAGCTACATTCTTGGATTGCTTGATGGCACGGTTTATCCGCTCCATAGATCCGTTAGAGTAAGGATAGTCAAACATATTTACTATTTCATCATGCCAGTTTTGAGTGCTCGAATAGGCCTTTTGGAATTCCAACAGATGATTGCTATCAATCAGTTCTTTGAAGGTAGGCAGAAGTTCTAGGTAGCTCTGGCTATTCCTGCATCTATATAGCTCAAGTGCCATTTCTTTTGCTCTATGGGCTAAATGTAGCTGGGGATCTTCAGCAAGAAGTTGTTCTAGCTTTTGCTTTCCTTTTTCGCTCAGGTCTTTTTGCGCCTTCGTTAATAGTCTCCAGTTTTTATTGGTCGCTTTTTTCTGCTCTTTAGCAAGTGCAATCCTAGTTCTAGAAAAAGCCCACATAAATTGTCTGACGACATGGAAGCGATCAGCGATTACCTTTGTGGTTGGGAATAAGCCATAGGCTATATTCCGGTATGGCCTCCAAAGGTCTTGTGTAAAGGTTTCTATCCCTGAATAATGTTTCGATATGTAGTCTTTTACGTATTTTTGCTGCCTTGTAGGAAGAACATCCAAAACTATTTTCTTATCAGAATCAATAATTACAAACTGATAATTTGCATATTTCTGTTTCACAAAACGCACTTCATCGACTGAAATGTTTTTGATTTTTGTTCGGTCTATAGCGGTTTCGGTAAGATTTACCTTGTCAAAATGGCGAATCACGTTATTTACAGATACTTTATGGAGTCTAGCCACAGCAGAAAAAGACATAGTTTCCTTGAGATATTCAAGCATGGATCGAATGAAACTGTTGGTTTTTTGATTTCTTCCAGAGCAGTCGAGTAATTTTTCTGTACTGCAAGTCAGGCAATCAGGGCACTTGTACATCTTCTTTTTTAATTTTACGATGATGTTCTTATTATTAAATTTAGCTACTGTCGTATAGGTCGTTTTATACTGCTTAAATCTTGAGATGACCTGTCCGCAGTGTTTACAGACACCTTCAGTAGAAGTAGAGATTGCTTCAAGCCCGATATAGCTTTTGTCCTCGTAGCTCTTCACAATCTTTACATAGTCGATGTGTAAAGATAGCGTCGCCTTTTCACAAGGATAATTGATTAATATAGATTCAAAATATTTCTTTACTGTGTTATAATTTTTCATGGAGTCCACCTCTGTTGATTTTATGGTTTAGGTTGCACTAACTATTTTAAATCAACTTAGGATGTGACTCCACTCATTTTTTAATGATTTGCCCACTTAATTATTATAGAACCGAAAAAAACAGGCTGATTATTCTGCCAATCAACCTGCCTACTTGTTAGAGAAAACTAGTCCTCTATTATATCAATGCGCTCAATCACTACCGGCTCAAGAGGTTTATCCTGGGCTCCTGTTGGGGTAGAAGCAATTTTATCTAGGACTTCAAGTCCTTCAATCACCCGGCCAAAGCCTGCATAGTCTCCATCAAGATGGGGAGAATTCTTATGCATAATAAAAAACTGGCTACCAGCAGAATCTGGCATCATACTTCTTGCCATACTAAGAACGCCCCTATCATGCTTTAGGGGATTGTCAAAGCCATTGCTTTTAAACTCTCCTGGAATAGCGTAGCCAGGCCCACCCATACCAGTGCCATCAGGACAGCCGCCCTGGATCATAAAGCCTGGGATAATTCGGTGGAATCCTAGTCCATCATAAAAACCTTTTTCTACCAAATGAATAAAGTTATCTACTGTTTTAGGAGCCATTTCAGGATAAAGCTCCAAGATCATTTCTTCACCATTTTCGAGGCTTAGCCTCATTTTTGGGTTCATCTTTCCTCCAAATATAACGTCATAGTTTTTAAATACACCCTCTTTATAATAGAAAACTGCCTGGAAAAAGGGACCATCCTGGAGGATCCAGGGTAAAAAGACCCTATCTCCCTCCCAGAGGGCAAGGTCTAAGACCTTGTCTTTTTCCACCCAGACTGGCTGGCCTTCGTGATTTTCACTAAGCTGGCCCTGGGTTTTTTCCACCCGGTAAACGTAACTAAAGATATCATTTTCTCCATCAAAATTAGGAAAAAATAGGGTCCCAACCAGCTTGTCTTCAACTACTTGCAGGCCTGTCTCTTCCAAGACCTCCCGCTTCATACACTCCCGGGGGCTTTCGCCTTTTTCTACCTTGCCACCAGGTCCTACATATTTGCCATAGTGGACATCATTCTCCTCCTTATTGCGGTGGAGCATAAGGACCCTGCCCCCCTCCACAATATAAACCAAGGTGGTTCTAAGCATTCTGCCTGTCCAAATGTATAGGGACCCCATGTTTATCAAAGAGTCCATTCATGCACTCCCAAATAGGATACTTACCCTTGGACTTGAGATTGCTGATAATAAAAGTATGTTCTCTGGGAACACCCAGCTTTTCTTCAATGTCCCAGCGAGCATGAACAAGTTGGGACTGGTTGAGCTTATCAATCTTGGTCAGGATAATGCGCCCCTCATAACCAAGAGAGCGAATATATTCTAACATCTGAATATCTTCTTCCTTGATTTTTCTTCGAATATCAAGAAGAAAAAAGATCTCCATAAGATTTTCTCTTTCACGTAGATACTGGTCGATAAAGCCCGCCCACTTGGCCTTTTCTGTCTTAGAAACCTTTGCATAGCCATAGCCGGGAAGGTCCACAAAACGAAACTGTCCATTGATTTCGTAAAAATTAATAGTTTGGGTTTTTCCCGGTGTGGAGCTTGTTCTTGCCAGCTTATTGCGATTGAGCAAATAATTAATTAGGGAACTCTTGCCCACATTGGACCGGCCTGCAAAAGCAAATTCTGGCATATCATTGGGAGGGAATTGGTCCCTCCCAACAGCACTGCCTAAAAAAGTGGCGGAAGTGATTTTCACTTCAAGGCCTCCTTTAATACTTCTTCCATGGAAGAAACAGGAATAATTTCTAGATCCTTTTTAATCTCCCGTGGAACTTCCTTCAGATTTCTTTCATTGTCTTTAGGAATAACTACTCTTTTAATTCCCCTGCGCTTGGCGGCCAGGAGTTTTTCCTTAAGGCCCCCAATAGCCATCACCCTACCACGAAGGGTAATCTCCCCTGTCATAGCCAGGGTATGGGACGCTTTTCTATTTGTGATGGCAGAAGCCATGGCTGTTGCCATGGTAATTCCCGCACTGGGCCCATCCTTTGGAATGGCTCCTGCAGGAACATGCACATGGATATCATGCTTAGAAAAGAAATCTTCCTTGATATCAAGTTCTTCTGACTGGCTCTTTAGATAGCTAAGACCGGCCTGGGCCGATTCTTTCATTACATCTCCTAGTTGACCAGTAAGGGATAAGACCCCCTTGCCAGGAGAAACATTTACTTCAATTTCTAGGGTGTCTCCACCAAAGCTTGTCCAGGCTAGTCCATTTACTAGGCCTACCCTGTCTTCTTTTTCTAGCTCGTCCGCCTTATAGGGCGGCTCTCCCAGATACTTGCTTAGGCTGGACTTTGTCACAGAAAACTTTTCTTTTTTGCTTTCAACGACTTCAATGGCTATTTTTCTACAGATGGTTCCAATTTTTCTTTCCAGCTCTCTTACACCTGATTCTCTAGTATATTCTTCAATTAGGGTGCGAAGGCCTTCTTTTGAAAATTTGATATCTGCCTTTTCTAGTCCATTTTCTTTTTGTTGTTTCTTTATTAAATAGCGCTCAGCAATCTGCACCTTTTCATAGAGGGTGTAGCCTGTAATATCAATCACTTCCATCCTATCAAGCAGGGCTCTGGGGATGGTGGAGGTTGTATTGGCTGTAGTAATAAACATAACCTTACTTAGATCAAAGGGAACTTCCAGATAGTGGTCTTGGAAGGTCTTGTTTTGTTCTGGATCTAGCACTTCTAGTAGACCTGAAGCGGGATCTCCCCTAAAGTCTGAGCCAAGTTTATCTATTTCATCAAAGAGAAAGAGGGGGTTTTTTACTCCACTTTCTTTTATATGGGTCATAATTCGTCCGGGAATAGCCCCAATATAGGTTCTACGGTGGCCGCGTATTTCTGCCTCATCTCGCACTCCACCCAGACTCATGCGGATAAATTTGCGGTTAACGCTTCTAGCAATACTAGAGGCAATGGAGGTTTTTCCCACCCCTGGAGGACCCACAAGACAAATAATGGGACCCTTCATACTGCCCGTTAGTTTTCTCACCGCCAGATATTCTAGGACTCTTTCCTTGACCTTTTCAAGACCATAGTGGTCTTCATCAAGAACCTCCCTGGCATGGGGTAGATCTATTTGCTCTTTACTCTGCTTGTTCCAGGGAAGATCAAGAATCCACTGGATATAGGTTCTTGATACGGCTGCCTCTGGGGAAGAGGGATTGAGTCTTGAGTATTTATCAATCTCTTTTTCCATCTTCTCATTTATATCTTTTTTCAGGCGGAGTTTTTTGAGTTTTTCTTTTAGTTTTTCTGCTTCACTTGCTATATCACCCTCATCGCCAAGCTCTTGCTGGATAATGCGCATTTGCTCGCGAAGAAAATATTCTTTTTGGCTCTTATTCATCTGCTCTTTTACTTTTTCGCTTAGATCTTTTTCTAGCTCAACTATCTCCACTTCTTGCAGCAGGTGGTGATAGAGTTTAAAGAGTCTTTTTTTGGTATCCAGGGTTTCAAGCAGGGCTTGTTTTTCCTCAATAGTAATATTGAGCTGGGGGATAATTAAATCCGCAAAACGGCCCGGCTCCTCTACTCCAGAAAGAGAAATACTTAGCTCACTGGGGATGCGGTTACTAAGAGAGGAGTACTTTTTAAAGGTCTCCTTGATGCTGCGCTCCAGCGCCTTGCTCTCAAGATCATCCGCTACCTGATCTTCAAGAATTTCATATTCTACTTCAATAAAGTTTCTTTCAGGGGTAAAGTTTGTTACCCTTGCTCTTTCTTGTCCTTCTACTAAAACTCGAACAGCATCACCTGGAAGCTTTAACATCTGCTTAATCTTGGCAATGGTGCCAGAGTGATAATAATCTCCTTCAAGGGGATTTTCGACGTCCATATCCTTTTGTGTGGTTAAAAAGATTAGCTGGTCTTGGAGCATGGCTTGCTCCAGGGCTGCTACACTCTTTTCTCTACCCACATCAAAATACAGGACCATATAGGGAAATATAATCAGTCCCCGAAGAGGAATTAATGGGATTCTCTTATTCATAATGCCTCCTTAATTTCTAGTTTTTCTTCTACTTCTTTTATGGTTAAATGGAGCTTGTCTACGCCTTTTTTGCTGGGATACTCAAACATATACTCTAGCATTATTTTTTCTAAAATATGCTTTAGTCCCCGGGCGCCAGCTCCTCTATTTACTGCCTGGGCTGCAATTTCCTTTAGGGCTTCTTTATCCAGGCTTAGCTCGATATCATCCATGGAAAAAAGGGCTTCATACTGGCGCAAAAGGGCATTTTTGGGCTCAGTAAGAATTTTTTCTAGGATCTCTTGATTGAGTTCATGAAGGGGGGCCAGGATAGGCACCCGTCCAATAAATTCAGGAATTAGGCCAAAGTTCTGCAGGTCTCTACCCTCTACTTGATTGAGTAAATTCCAGACGCTTTTTTCACTCTTGCTCTTTATGGGAGCATGAAAACCAACGCTGCCTCTTCCCTGCCTGCGGGCCACAATCTCGGTTAGCCCCTCAAAGGCGCCCCCCAGGATAAAGAGTATATTTTGTGTATCAACATTAATCATCTCCTGATGGGGATGTTTTCTGCCTCCCTGGGGAGGAACAGAGGCTACTGTACCCTCTATTAGTTTAAGAAGAGCCTGCTGGACACCTTCTCCACTTACATCACGAGTAATCGAGGTAGATTCGCTTTTTCGAGCGATCTTATCGATCTCGTCTATATAGATGATACCCCTTTGGGCGCTCTCTACATCAAAATCCGCTGCATGAAGTAGTTTTAGTAGGACATTTTCCACATCATCTCCTACATAACCAGCCTCGGTAATGGAGGTAGCATCGGCCATGGCAAAGGGAACATCCAGGATTTTTGCCAGGGTCTGGGCTAGATAGGTTTTTCCTGAACCCGTTGGCCCCAGAAGGAGGATATTGCTTTTTTGAATCTCCACATCGGTAGTATTTCCAATGCGTTTATAGTGGTTGTAGACGGCTACAGCAAGAATTTTTTTCGCCTCATCTTGACCAATTACATACTCATCAAGAAAGGACTTAATCTCCTTGGGCTTTGGAACAGACTCCTTGTCCACCCCGGGAGAAAAATTCTCCTTAAAGCTATTCTCAAAAAAGAGTTCACCGCACTGCTCAACGCACTCATCACAGATAGCGGCCTTAGGTGAACTAATTAGTCCTAGGACCTCATCTTCGCCGCGCCCGCAGAAGGAACATGTCTTTTTCTTATCTTGCACTTATTTCCTCTTTTCAAGGACCTCATCGATAATTCCATATTCTAGCGCTCCAAGAGCACTTAGATAGTTATCTCGATCCGTGTCCTTTTCTATTTTCTTTAAAGTCTTGCCTGTATACTTGCTAAGCAGGGTATTGATTCTTTTTCTTAGCTCAATAATATGCTCCGCCGTGATCCGGATATCCTCAGCCTGACCCTGGACGCCCCCTAGGGGCTGGTGGATCATAATTTCGCTATTGGGCAGGGCGTAGCGCATTCCCTTGCTGCCTGCAGCAAGAAGGAAAGCACCCATGGAGGCTGCCATACCTACACAAATAGTAGATACAGGACAATTAATAAACTGCATGGTATCATGAATGGCAAATCCCGCTGAAACAGATCCCCCCACCGAATTAATATAAATATGGATGGGAGCATCGGGGTCTTCTTTTTCTAAAAAGAGTAGCTGGGCTACAACGGAATTGGCTAGGTTATCATCGATTACTCCAGAAATAAAGAGCACCCTATCCCGAAGCAGGCGGGAGTAGATATCATAGCTACGCTCTCCCTGGGCTGTTTTCTCGATTACAATAGGAACTAGATTCACTAGACTACCTCTACACTTTCAAGGATTAGCTTTTGTGCTTTTTCCATTTTTAAGCCATGCTTAAGATACTTATAGTCATCTTGCTCATAGATTTTTCGAATGGCTTCTTCTTCCATCTTGTGAGTCTCCACCTGCTCTTTTATAACTTCATCTACTTCTTCTTGGCTAATTTCAAAGTTTTCTTCTTTTACAATGGCCTCTAGCAGGAGCTCTCTTTTTATATCCAGCTCTACTTGGGGCCTATAGTTGCTTCTAAAGTCTTCCACACTTTGGCCTGACATTTCTAAAAACTGCGCTAGGCCAAAGCCTTGCTGGCTAAGTTGATGGTCCATTTCCTGGAACTTTCTATCTACTCCATCTTCTACCATGGCCTCTGGAAGTTCTACCTCCATATTTTCAATGGCCTTGATAAGAGCGTCATCTGCTTTTTTATTTTCTGCTAGCTCTTCTTTTTCTTTTTCTAGCAGCTCTCTTAGTTCTTGCTTATATTCTTCTAAGCTTTCAAATTCTGATAGATCTGATGCGAGTTCATCATCAAGCTCTGGTATTTCTTTTCTTTTAATATCATGAATGACTACCTTAAAGAGGGCTTCTTTTCCTGCTAGGCTCTCTTCGCCATAATCCTCAGGAAAATTAACCTTTACTTCATGCTCTCCTGCTGATTTTCCTATTAGCTGCTCTTCAAAGCCTGGGATAAATTGCTGGCTACCAAGGGTCAGATCAAACTCATTTCCTTCGCCTCCATCAAATTTTTCCCCATCAATGCTACCATCAAAGTCTATAGTCACTATATCTTCTTCTTGGGCCACATCAACTGGCACCATACGGGCATTTTTTTCTGCTTCTTCTTTTAGTTTGTCCATTACTTCTTCATCACTTACCTTTGTATCTACTGCTTCTAT
>DASRNA010000010.1:0-5216 GCA_035647655.1 Clostridia bacterium
ACGTAACCCCTTATAGCAAAAGATTTCTCAATAGAGTAGCTAGAAGAAAATCTTTTAGGGATAATACATTAGAAAAGAGGAAGAAATTGAAAAAAGTTGTGGTAGTTGCAGCAGTACGAACCCCTATAGGTGATTTTTTAGGATTCTTACAAAGTGTTGGTTCAGTTGAGCTTGGAGAGATAGCAGTAAAGGGAGCACTAAAACAAGCGGGGATAGAGCCAGAAATGGTAGAGGAGCTAGCCTGTGGCATGATTTACAAGGCGGGCAATAAGGGAAATCCAGCACGCCAAGTTCAGATAAAAACAGGAATGCCTGTAGAAGGAAGTGCCTATACCATTGATCAACAATGCGGTTCAGGTATGAAAGCCTTTGAACTTATACACCAATCGATTATGCTGGGCAAAATTGATATCGGTGTAGCCCTAGGTTCAGAAAGCATGTCCCAGGCGCCCTACCTGTTAAAGACACTTCGACAGGGACAAAGAATGGGGGATGCTAAGGCCCTAGATTCCATGCTAGAAGACGGATTAATATGCGCTCTAGAAGGATACCATATGGGAGTAACAGCAGAAAACCTAGCAGAACGCTATGGGATAAGCCGGCAGGAGCAAGATGAGCTTGCCCTTCTTAGTCAAAAAAGAGCGGTGAAGGCAATAGCAGAAGGAAAATTCAAGGATGAAATAGTACCTGTAGTTATTCAAACACGCAAGGGAGAAATCCTTGTAGATACTGATGAACATCCAAGAAAAGACATTAGTCTTGAAAAACTTGAGAGAATGAGACCTGCCTTTAAAAAAGACGGAACTGTAACGGCGGGAAATGCTTCAGGAATCAATGATGGAGCAGCAGCGCTTGTTTTAATGTCAGAAAAAAAGGCAAAGGAACTGGGAATTAAAGCTCTGGCAACAATTGTCAATATTGAAAATGCGGGAGTAGCCCCAGAAATCATGGGAATCGGGCCAGCTTACGCTATACCAAAAGTGCTTAAAAGGGCTGGACTAACCCCAGAAGATATCGGTTATTATGAGATAAATGAAGCCTTTGCTGCGCAGTTTTTGGCAGTAAATAAAGAGTTGAAGCTAGATATGGAAAAAGTAAATGTCAATGGTTCAGGAATAGCCCTAGGCCACCCCGTTGGCTGTACAGGGGCCAGAATATTAGTTTCTCTAATATATGAAATGAAAAGACGAAAAGACAAGTATGGAGTGGCTTCACTTTGTGTTGGTGGTGGCCCATCTATTGCCACAATACTAGAAGTAGAATAACAAAAAACAGGTATCACCAGGTAAGAAAGTTATAGCAAAAGGCCATATAAGGCGATTTGCTAGACTATCTTTTAAAAAAGGTACAATAAATAAAAACAGTAGGCCCTATTAAAAACAACAATAGGGCAATATTGTTTTAAAAAATATAGGACAATTTCTTGGAAAAAAAACAAATAAAAAAAGGCTAAAGGTAAAAGGAGGAAGCGATGGGACTAATTAAAGCACTTACTTCATCAGTAGGAAGTGGGCTGGCGGATCAATGGTTAGAAACAATTGAACCTGAGGATACATCTGAGGGCGTTGTTTTTACCCAGGGTATAATGTTAAAACGAGGAAGACGAGGGAGCAACAAAAAACTTACTGTTGATGCTATTTCTAATGGATCTATTATTCATGTCCCAGAAAACCAGTGTGCCCTCCTTGTTGATGGTGGCGCCATTGTTGACTTTACAGCAGAGCCGGGCATGTTTGAAGTAAAGAACTCTTCTCTTCCCTCCATGATGTCGGGGGATTTGGGAGATAGTATTAAAGAAACCTTTAACCGCTTTCGTTTTGGGGGAGATACGCCTTTAAAACAGCAAGTCTTTTATGTCAATCTCCAGGAAATGAAAGGCATAAAGTTTGGAACAAAAAACCCAATCAACTATTTTGACGATTTTTATAATTCAGAACTCTTTTTAAGAGCTCATGGAACTTATACAATAAAGATTACCGATCCCATTCTCTTTTTTAGAGAAGTATTGCCCAAGGGTGGCGGGATTATAACCATGGACGATATCGCCCAAATGTATATGTCAGAATTTTTAGAAGCCCTTCAAACCTCCATCAACCAAATGTCTGCTGATGGCATTCGAATCTCCTTTGTAACTTCAAGAAGCCAGGATCTAGGAAAATATATGGCCAATGTTCTGGATGAAAAGTGGACAAGTCTTCGAGGCATGGACATTCAGTCAGTAGGGATTGCCAGTATCTCCTATGATGATGATTCCAAAGAACTTATCAATATGCGTAATCGTGGTGCCATGCTTGGGGATGCGACAATTCGCGAAGGTTATGTTCAAGGAACAGTGGCCCGTGGGATTGAAGCTGCCGGCAGCAATGAGTCTGGATCCATGGGAGCCCTAATGGGGGTTGGAATGGGCATGCAGGCCAGTGGTGGTTTTATGGGAGCTGCATCGGGAGCAAACCAGGCCCAAGCAGAGCGAGAGGCTCTGGAAGCTCAAATGAAGGCACAAAAAGAAGAAATGGAGCGTCTGCGAGCCGAGCTGGAAGGAAAGGCTAGCGAGGAAAAACCGTCTTCTCCTGCCAGTTGGAAATGTCCCAATTGCGATACGGAAAATGAGGGGAAATTCTGCAGGGAATGCGGCACACCTAAACCAGAAAAAGCCCAGGGAGGTTTTTGTAGCAATTGTGGCCATAAATTTGAGGGAGAGGTACCAAAATTCTGTCCTGAGTGTGGGAATGCAAATTAGGAGGTAGAAATGTCTCTACTCAACTATAAATGCCCTTCTTGTGGTGCTTCTATAAATTATGATGCAAACTCAGACAAGGGTCTTTGTGATTTTTGCTCTAGTGTTTTTACCTTAGAAGAGTTAGAAGAGTATGCAAAAAAAGATGGAGCAAGTACGAAAGAAGAAAAAAGTGATAAGCAAGATGGTGCTGAGGAAGAAATACTAAGCTATAGTTGCAATAACTGTGGTGCAGAGGTAGTAAGTGATGCTACTACCTCGGCAACCTTTTGCTATTATTGCCATAGCCCTGTAATTTTGACAAAACAGCTGCAAGGGGTTTTTAAGCCTGATTATATTGTGCCCTTTGCTATTGATAAGAAAAAAGCACAGGAAACATTTTTAGCCTGGGCAAAAACAAAGTCCTATGTTCCAAGCAGTTTTACTGAAGCCTCCCAGCTTGAGAAAATTACTGGAATGTATTTGCCCTACTGGTTGGCAGATGCCAAGACCCAGGTAAATGTTAGAGGAATAGGAACAAAAACCAATGTATACAGGCGGGGGGAAGTAGAGTATACCGAATACGAAGAATATCCTATTACAGCCCAAGGGGATTTTTCTATCAACAAGATTCCTGAGCTCGCCTTTACTCAAATAGATAGAGATTTGGTAAAAAGTGTGGATGATTTTAGTTCAGCAGAACTCAAAGATTTCAATATGGCCTATCTTTCTGGATTTTTTTCCGAACGCTATGATATTGAAAAAAAAGAAGCAGAAGGCGCTCTTGTAGATCAAGCCACAGAGTATGCCAATCGTTTTGTTTCCAGTCAGTTTTCAGGCTATGATAATGTTAAAAAGGATGTAAATCAGATTGATACAGAGCTGGAAAAAGTTTCCTATGTGCTTTTACCAACCTGGGTGCTTACCTATCAGTATCTGGGAAAAAACTATATCTATATGCTTAATGGTCTTAATGGTATGGCCTACGGGGAACTTCCCGTTGACCAGAAAAAATTGGGCTTACGCAGTGGAATCATTTTTTTGATTATTGCTGTGCTTATGCTATTAGGAGGTAGATTTATATGGTAAAGCGTAGTCTAGTGATTCTACTTTTAATGGTACTACTTGCCTTGCCTAGCTGGGCGGTGGAATCCTCTATTATTGATGAGGGAGCTTTTCTTAGCGCGGAAGAAAGCCAAGGTTTACAGGCAATTTCAGAGGCCCTTCAAGAGGCTTTTTCCATCCAAACAAAAACCTTTTTATTAATTCCTGATGAGGAATTAGAAGAAGAAGACTTTAAAGCCCTCCTTAAAGAAAGCTTTCCCTTTACTAGTGAGCGCAGCCTTTATTTTGCCTTAGATGGAACAAGGGGCATTGCTTATGTGGGAAGTGAAGGTATACAGGAGCTAGATCCAGATACTTTGCAAAAGATGCTAGATGAGGCCTTGGCTGTAGATTTTCAAGGTAAACTGATTTTACCTCTTACAAGATTTTATAGTGGAATCTTTGACATCTTGCAGGCAAATCCCCAGCTAGCAGCTACTAGTGAGAGTGAAGAGGCAGTGGCAGATGAGCAAGAAGTTCTAGCACCAGCAAAGGTATATCTTGATGATGGGGCAAATCTTTGGAACCAAGAGCAAAAAGATATGCTCTTTAAAGAAGCGACAAGGCTTTCTAATCGCGAAGATATGGCCATACTTCTTGTTACAACAGATTACAACCCAGATAAAAGCTCTGAAGCCTTTATCGAAGATTTAGCAGAAGAAAAGTTTGGAATAGACACAGATCAAGTAGCCTTTCTTATTGATATGGATAATAGAAAAATTGAAGTAAATACTTCAGGTAGAGCCATTGATATTATCCATGATGATCGTCTTGAAGCCATTCTGGATGGGGTTTATCTAGGGATGGAAAAAGAGGACTACTTTCTTGCTGGTCAAAACTTTATCAAAGAAACCGACCTATACTTAGCCCAGGGGATTGATCCAAATTATGGAGGTCGCAAGGAGCGGGGAGAAAACAACTTATCCCCTCTAGATGCTATCCTTGGCCTGGGTCTTGGTGGGGTGGGGGGATTTTTAAATTTTGCAAGAGTGAAAAAAAGCTATGCGAAAAAGACAGCCCCTATAGACTTTCAGTATAGAAACAACATTATTGGAGGCATCCCCCTTCAAGCAGGTAGGCCAATTAATAAGCGGGTTACACAAAGAAAGATTCCTAAATCTGGTGGTGGTGATGGAGGAAGCTCAAGTACCACTCATAAATCAAGCTCCGGAGGAACCCGGGGTGGTGGAGGAAAAAGTTTCTAGAAAGGGGCGAAATATTTCGCCTCTTTTATTTATCATCGGATTAGGCCTATAATAAAAAGGAGGAGGGGTTATGCAAAATTATGTGGATGCATTTGGAAAGCGTTTTTATCTAGTGGAAAAAGAAGGAGCCCTTGTTTATTGTGGCTACAGGGAACCAAAAATTAAGGGCGCATCAACGCCCCTAATGGATGAAG
>DASRNA010000011.1:0-3972 GCA_035647655.1 Clostridia bacterium
CCTAAGGAGATTGTCGGTATAATATTTGGGACCATTTATATTAACTTTTTGATCTTTATACTCAAGATGGACCCTGTTATCAATCAGTAGTCTAAAGGGAAAATCAAATGTAGGCTTTACAATCATTGTATTTGTAGACTCTTTTACGATCTCCCATTTTCCCTTGGCTAGGACTTTTTTTACATGGGTGAAGTTCTTAAGGTTTTTCTCTATTGATTTAGGAGAATAATTTGAAGCATAGGAAAATCCTACCAAGAGGGCGTAGACTCCATAAATAATGAAGTTATAGGCAGAGTCGGCCCCCTTGCTTGTAAAAAAGAACCTATAGATAAGAAAAAGCAATATAATAAGGGGAGTATAGATATATAAAATCCCCTTGATGGCCAGGGCTAGAAAGTTCTTTATCTTTTTCACTTAACTTCTCCTCAAACTTATAAAACGATGTACTCTTCTTAGAATACCAGTTACTGTTATTGTTCTTACTTTACCATAAGTACTTTTCATAGGCAAAATTAACGTTCTCTAGTTTTTACATAGGCCCTAGCTTGCCTTGGCTAATTAGTGAAAAAAGAGGTGTCTTATGTTCTATTATTAACTTATAAGGATATGATAGGATACAGGTATAGAAGGAAAAAAACACCTCTACTTAAAAAGAGCACTTTATTTAGTAGGGTTTTTTCTAAAACTTTAGCCTATAGCCTTAATTAGAGGAGTCAAATGAAATATATAAGCACCAGAAATAAAGCAGACCGTGTAAGGGCAAGTGAAGGGATAGTAAGAGGTCTATCAAAAAACGCAGGGCTCTATGTGCCTGAAGTTTTGCCAAGGATGGATAATATCAACCCTTTACTTGCTATGAACTATCAGGAGCTAGCCTATGAGATAATGAGCAAGTTTTTTACTGACTTTAGTGAAAAAGCACTGAGGGAGTCTATAAATAGGGCCTATGATAAGAAGTTTGCAAAAAAAGAAATAGCTCCACTAGTAGAGATGGGACAAGTATCATTTTTAGAACTATTTTATGGTGCAACCTTTGCTTTTAAAGATATGGCCCTATCTATTTTGCCCTATCTTTTAAAAGAAGCCATGAAAAACACCCAAGAAAAAAGGGAACTTGTGATCCTAACCGCTACTTCTGGCGATACAGGAAAAGCTGCCCTAGAAAACTTTGCCAATATTAGTGGTGTTAAGATAATCGTATTTTTTCCTGAAAAAGGAGTTAGCAATATTCAAAAAAAATCGATGTTAACACAAGAAGGAGACAATGCCTTTGTTGTATCCATAAAGGGAGATTTTGATGATGCTCAAAGTGGGGTGAAAGAAATTATGAATGACCATAACTTTACCCAGCAAATGGAGGAAAATAATTACAAGCTTTCTTCCGCGAATTCAATTAATATAGGCAGATTAATCCCTCAAATAGTATATTACTACCATAGTTATCTAACTCTTTTAAGAAAAAAAGAAATTGTGGAAGGGGAGAAGATAAACTTTGTAGTGCCAACTGGCAACTTTGGAAATATACTAGCTGCATACTATGCTAAAAAGATGGGTCTTCCCATAAAAAAACTAATCTGTGCCTCCAATGAAAATAATGCCCTAACAGACTTTTTTCACACTGGAAGCTATAAGGCCAATAGAAAACTTGAGTTAACCTCTTCACCTTCTATGGATATTTTGATTTCTTCTAATTTAGAAAGACTTTTATTTTATTTAAGTGGCGGAGATGGGGATTTAATAAAGAGTTCCATGGAAACCTTAGATAAAAAAAAGGAGTTTCAGATAAAGGGGCTTGACCTTTCAGATTTTGAGGCGTATTTTTCCACAGAAAAGGAAGTGGAAAGGGCTATTAGGGATGTCTTTAAAAACTTTGATTATCTTATGGACCCCCATACAGCTGTAGCCTATAGTGCCTATAAAAAATACAAAAGAGAAAAAAAAGACAAGACAAAGACAGTTATAGTAGCTACCGCAAGCCCCTTTAAGTTTGGAGAAAAAGTGGCTAGCTCAATAGGTATAGATACAAAGGATAAGGATGATTTCACCATTATAGAAGAATTGGGGTTAAGGGCAAATTTACCTATACCTAAAAACATTTTAGATCTTAGGGATAAGGCTATCCTTCATAAGCAAAACTGCCAAAAAGAAGGCATAGAAGGTATGATTTTAGATATATTAGGAGTGGGCAATGAGCGTGATTAAAGTGAAAGTTCCAGCTAGCAGCGCAAATATAGGTCCGGGATTTGATAGTATTGGAATGGCTTTAAACCTCTATAACATCTTTTCCTTTGAGGAAATTGATAGGGGCCTGGAAATAATAGGATCATTAGAGGATAAAAAGGCCAAAGACCATTTGGTATATAGCTCAATGGTAAAGGTCTTTGAAAGGGTGGGCTATTTTCCTAAAGGAATAAAAATCAAGATAGAAGCTAGTATCCCCATATCTAGAGGTCTTGGCAGCAGTGCATCTTGTATCCTAGCAGGGGTAATAGGGGCCAATAAGATGGCCGGATCACCCTTGACCCAGGAAGAAATATTTAAGATTGCAACAGAGATTGAAGGTCATCCAGACAATATTGCGCCAGCCTTATTTGGAGGGTTTGTTTCTTCTCTTATGGAGGGAGAAAAAATATATTACAATAAAATAGATATAAGCAAGGGACTAAAATTTATCGCCATAATACCAGATTTTACTTTATCAACAAGACGGGCTAGAGAAGTCTTGCCAAGGGTGATTTCCCATAGGGAAGCCGTGGAAAATGTAAGTAGGCTTGCTTTACTTATATCGGCCCTTTCAAATGGAAGATTTGATTTATTAAGGCCAGCACTAAAAGACAAACTGCACCAACCCTATAGAGGAGAGTTAATAGAGGGATTTACTGCTCTAATGGACAAAATCTATGATCTTGGCGCCCTGGGTGGATACCTAAGCGGAGCAGGCCCTACTATTATGGCAATGATAAAAGAAGAAGATTTTGGTTTTATAAAAGAAATAAAAGCTTACCTTGAGTCTATAAGTCTTGGCTGGGATGTAAAGGAACTAGAAATGGACTTAGAGGGAGCACAAATAGTAGAGAAGCCCTAGCTTCTCTACTATTTTTCTGTATCCATTGATTCTGGATGGGCTTTATTGAAAAACGCTCCTCTTTTTTTTATGGTATGCCTCCTTTAAGGATGACAATTATTTGGCTCTTGGGCTGAAGGGTGGCTACCTATAGAAAATGGAGGTAAAGACATTGCTTCTAATTAATAACATTTTTTGGAAAATACCCCTGGCCCCTTGCTAAATTAACTAAATATAGTATAATAAAAGCATATACCTTGTTAAGCAAAATACATAGATTGGATTTAAGGTGAGTGATATAGCACAAATGTCTAAATCTATACAATTACGAGGTATATTTTGTAATAATAGAAAGAACTTCAAAAAGGCAGTATTTTGCCAGATGTCTAAGAAATGAATATTGGAGGAATTATTAGGTGAGACAAATGACAATAAAGCGCTTTGAATATTAGTCCATGACTGGCCAGGCTGCTATGCTCACTCTAGGAAAAAAGAGACGGGAGTTGTTTTACTTACTATTAATAGCAAAGAGTTAGAGTTAAAAGATGCTGGGCCTAATGGTATTTATATTTTGGGTTTTATGAACATAGGCATCTTATGATAAAAGTGTTTGAAAAAAAATAAAAAAAGGGAGATTATTATGAAAACAAAAAGATGGGTAGCACTTATGCTCATTGTTCTGCTAGTACTAACAGTATCAGCCTGTGGCGGTGAAAGTGCAGATGCGGATGAAGCTGAGGAAGTTACAGAAACTGACGAAGCTGAAGAAGCTGAGGAAGCTGAAGAAGTTGAAGAAACTACAGAAGCTGAGGAATCCACTGGATCAACTCTAGTATTTGATTATAGAGATGAAGGAGAAGTGTTTTTTGACTATCCTGCCTCCTACTCCCACAGTGATAGCACTGGTA
>DASRNA010000012.1:0-2141 GCA_035647655.1 Clostridia bacterium
TGCTTCTACCCCAACAGGAGCCCAGGATAAACCTCTTGAGCCGGTAGTGATTGAGCGCATTGATATTATAGAGGACTAGTTTTCTCTAACAAGTAGGCAGGTTGATTGGCAGAATAATCAGCCTGTTTTTTTCTTGTCAAAAAAAGAATCATCCTGCCAGCTTAGCCAGCAAGATGATTTAGTCTTTAGAGTCCATAGAGCATTTTTCCATAATCAGGATAGGGATAGCTATCTCCAGGAAGGAGCTTTTCCATTTGGTCTGTGTAGCTTCTTAGCTCTTTTATAGCACTTCGCACCCTAGTAGAAAAGAAGAGGGCTTTTTTCTCTTCAGAGCCTTCTTTAAGGGCCTGGTCAAGATAGATGCTGAGTTCCTTGTTTTTATAGGTTGTTTTCTTGTATAGATTTAGGGCGTCATTGAGTTCTTTTTCAAAGTAGGGATCGATATGACTTAGGTTTTTTCGCAGTAGAATTTCTTTTCTTAGGGCGGGCAGGAGGTCTTTATTTAGCATAAGCTGTATTGTTTTGGCCTCTGCCATCAGGGTGTGGCTGTACTGGGTGTAGAGGATATGGCTTCTAGCCTCGAGTTCTTTTTTGGAGAGAACCCCACTTCTACTAAACATGTCCACGCTCTTTTGTGAGAGCAGGGAGGCGATGCAGGCAACATAATTATCCAGGATGGGAAGGCCTCTTTTTTGGGCCTTCTTATACCAGAGGCTGCTATAGTTATCGCCCTCATAAAGTATATGCTTAACGGCGGAGAGTTTTTTTGTTAAATAGGCGTAGGCTTCTTTTTCTGGACAGGCCATTTTTTCTAGGTCCCTGGTAATCTGGGCCAATTCCTCTGCCAGGGCGGCAAGCAGGCAGATATTTAGCATGGCGGCCGAGCGGGAGGATCCTAGCATGCGCACCTCAAATTTATTGCCTGTAAAGGCAATGGGAGAAGTGCGATTTCGGTCGGTACTATCCGAGGGAAGATCGGCCAGCTGGGGCAGGGATTGTTTTTTCTGATTGGTAGAATAGGTCTTTTCTCCAAAAAACTCTCCCAGGCTGGCATGGAGGTGTTCTCCTAGATAGATGGACACAATGGCAGGGGGGGCTTCAAAGCCACCCAGGCGCTCATCATTTCCAGGATCACTGCTGGCCAGGCGCAGGAGGGTGGCGTGTTTTTCTGTGGCCAGGATAAAGGCCCCTAAAAAGAGGAGAAAACGCAGGTTTTCTTTGGGGGAATCACCGGGCTCTAAAAGATTAATCCCTTCACTGGTTAAAAAAGAAATATTATTATGTTTGCCGCTGCCATTGATTCCGGCATAGGGTTTTTCATGGAGCAGGCAGACAAAGCCGTGTTCTTTGGCCTTTTCTTTAAGAATGTCCATAAGTATAATGTTTTGGTCGATAGATAGGCTGGCAATCTCCTGATGGCTTACAATTTCAAACTGAGAGGGGGCTGATTCATTGTGCTCGCACTGGGCAAAGATACCAAGACGCCATAATTCCATATTTACATCCTGCATAAATTTACTTACATTTGTAGGTATACTGCCCAGATAATGATCTTCAAATTCCTGGCCCTTGGGCGGCGGGGATCCGATTAGGGTCCTGCCGGTGTAAAAAAGATCGGGTCTTTGTAGAAAGTATTCTTTTTTCACTAGAAAGTACTCTTGCTCTAGGCCGATCATGGGCTTGACGCCCTTTACTTTTTCTTCGCCTAGCAGGTGTAAAAGCTCTGTTGCCCTTTGATTAAAAGAGTCAACAGCCCGTAGAAGGGGACTTTTAAGGTCCAACTGATCTCCCTTATAGGAAAGAAAGATACTGGGAATATAAAGAACATGGCCCCTGATAAAGGCAAAGGAGCTAATATCCCAATAGGTAAAGCCCCGGGCTTCAAAGGTGGCCCGCAGGCCTCCTGTGGGAAAACTACTGCCATCGGTTTCTCCCTTGATCAAGGAAGAACCAGAAAAGCGAAGTAGGGGGAGCTCATCTTCTTTTGAGATAAAGCTATTGTGTTTTTCTGCACTGAGTCCCGTAAGGGGGATAAACCAGTGGCTATAGTGGCTGGCGCCTTTTTCAATGGCCCAGTTTTTCATTGCATGGGCCATGGCGTCGGCGGTTTCTCTGTCCATAATGCTTTCCCTATAGAGGGC
>DASRNA010000013.1:0-6173 GCA_035647655.1 Clostridia bacterium
ACTTTTATCTATAAAAAACTCTTATGCTTTGCCAGCCGTGTTTTCTGCGAATTTCTTTTTCACTTCTTTTATGGTGGATTTAAGCCTAGCTCTGATTGTTTTTTTCTTTTTGTCTTTATGTTTTTTTCTTCTGCTATTGGCCCGCATAATTGCCCCATCAAGGGACTTACAATTTCTTAATTCTTCCATCCTTACTCTTTTCTACCAATTATTCAGCACTAGCTCTTAGCATAGCCCATTACGGTATAAAGCTTTTTTCTTATATTTTCAGATTCGTCATTAAAAATGGCTTGTCGCAAGTCCTGGGCAAGCCCAATAAGAAAGCTAAGATTGTGAATGCTCATTAGCATTGAACTTAAGATTTCACCTGATTTATAAAGGTGACGTAAATAAGCCTTACTATAGTCCCTACAACAAGGGCAAGAGCAGTTAGGATCAAGAGGAGAAAGATCTGCTGTAAATTCCTGTCTTTTTATCGAAATCATCCCTCTAGAAGTCATTGCAAGACCATGCCTAGCAATTCTTGTGGGATGAACACAGTCCATCATATCAATCCCTCTTAGAATTCCTTCTACAAAATCTTGAGGGGTACCTACTCCCATAAGGTATCGTGGTTTATCCTTGGGAAGATAGGGACCAAGAATATCTAAAATCTCCAGCATTTCTTCTCTGGTCTCTCCTACACTTAAACCCCCAATAGCGTAGCCAGGCAGATCAATTTGGCAGGTTTTTATTGCTGATTGGATACGTAGATCTTTAAAAAGTCCTCCCTGGATAATGCCAAAAAGTGCTTGATCATCTCGTGTTTTAGCCTCTTTACAACGCTCCAGCCAGCGTAGGGTCCTCTCCATACTAGGAACGATATAGTCCCTTGAGCTTAAAGCAGGTGCACATTCATCAAAAGCCATAATAATATCAGCACCAAGATTTTCTTGAATTTGTATTGAACTTTCTGGGCTCATAAAAATCTTTGATCCATCCAGATGGCTTTGAAACTCAACGCCCTCTTCTCTTATTTTTCTTAGGCCTTTTAAACTAAAGACCTGGAAGCCCCCGCTATCGGTTAAGATTGCCTTATCCCAATTCATAAACTTATGCAGGCCTCCAGCTGATTTTATAATCTCACTACCCGGTCTAAGATTAAGATGGTAGGTATTGCTAAGAAGCACCTGAGTTCCCATGTCTTTTAGGGAATCCGTACTTACGGCCTTTACCGCTGCCTGGGTACCAACAGGCATAAAAACTGGTGTCTCAATAATGCCATGGGGGGTATGAAACTTCCCTGCCCTGGCACCAGTATATTTATCCACATGTTCAAGTTCAAATTTAAACATCTAGTTCCTCCGTAATCATCATGGCATCGCCAAAGCTAAAAAACCGAAATTTTTCTTGTATGGCATAATTATAGCTCTTTAAAATATTTTCTCTTGTTGAAAAAGCACTAACTAACATAAGAAGGGTTGAGCTTGGAAGGTGAAAATTAGTAATTAGCGCATCTATAACATGATAGGTAAATCCAGGATAAATAAAAATAGATGTCCTATCCTGGTCTGCTTGGATAGAGCCATATTTTAAATAAATACTCTCCAGGGTTCTTACACTAGTAGTCCCTACCGCGATAACTCGGTCAGCACTGCGAATAAGCCTGGCATTTTCTTCATCAAGTAGATAGCTTTCTTCATGCATAATATGCTCTTTAAGGTTATCGCTCTTAACAGGTCTAAAGGTCCCTAGTCCTACATGCAGGGTAAGGCGTGCAATTTTGATTCCTTTATTTTCAATTCTTTCTAAAAGCTCCTGGGTAAAATGAAGGCCTGCTGTTGGCGCAGCACTAGAACCCATGGCTTTAGCATAAATAGTCTGGTAGCGATTTTGATCTTCTAAACTTTCATGAATATAGGGTGGCAGAGGCATAGTGCCAATTTCTGCTAGGACTTCTTCAAATATTCCCTCATAAAAAAGTTCTACCCTTCGAAGGCCATCATCGAGAATGTCCTTTATCTCAAGACTTAACTTCTTAGAAAGAACAAAACGGTCTCCCGGCCTAGCCTTGCGTCCGGGTTTTACCAGGACGCTCCACTCTTTTTCATTTAGCCGTTCTAGAAAAAGAAATTCTACCCGGGCGCCAGTGGTTTTACTACCATAGACTCTTGCAGGTAGTACCTTGGTTTCGTTTAGGACAAGCACGTCTCCTGGATGAAGATAATCCACAATATCATAAAAATGCCCCTCTTTTATCCTGGCGCTCTTTCGTCCAAGTAAGAGGAGGCGGCTTTCACTTCGTTTTTGCAAGGGCGACTGTGCTATTAGTTCCTTGGGTAAATCATAGTAGAAGTCTGATGTTTTCACCACTGCACCTCATCAAAAAGCGGCCCTTCTCCCTCATAGGGAAGGCCTAAATGTTCATAGGCACGCGGAAGAAGCACCCTTCCCCGGGCTGTGCGTTTTATAAAACCAATCTGCATTAAATAGGGCTCATAAACATCTTCAATTGTTGAACTTTCTTCTCCTGAGGATGCAGCCAGATTATCCAGGCCCACCGGGCCCCCATCAAAAAGGGTGGCCATAATCCGAATCAAGTTCATATCTGTCTTATCCAGGCCTAGCTCATCAACTTCCAGTAAATGAAGGGCTTGGCATGCCACTTCTTCACTGATTATGCCATTATTATTTACTAGAGCATAATCACTCACTCGCTTGAGCAAACGATTGGTAATCCTAGGAGTACCACGGCTTCTTCGAGCAATTTCTTTTCGTGAGGAAGCTGTAAGTTCAACCCCAAGGACCTTGGCACTGCGCTTAAGAATCATCTCTAGTTCCTCTTGGCTATATAGCTCCAGGCGCATTAGGACACCAAAACGATCTCTTAGGGGACTACTTAGATCTCCTGCTCTGGTGGTAGCCCCTACAAGGGTAAAGGGAGCCAGGTCCAAACGAACACTCCGAGCCGAAGGCCCTTTTCCTATAAGAATATCTAAGGCATAATCTTCCATGGCAGGATAAAGTACTTCTTCCACAGCAGAATTCAATCTATGGATTTCGTCAATAAAAAAAACATCATTTTCCTTTAGTCCAGACAAGATAGCAGCCAAATCTCCCGGTCGCTCAATGGCAGGACCACTTGTGACTTTGATTCCCACTCCCAGTTCATTAGCAATAATTGTTGCTAGGGTAGTCTTACCAAGTCCTGGTGGGCCATAAAGTAGCACATGGTCTAGATGTTCTTCCCGAATCTTTGCAGCTTCTATAAATACCTTAAGTTGTTCTACATTTTTAGTTTGACCGATATATTCTTCCAAGTGGCGAGGCCTAAGGCTCAGTTCTTTGTTTTCTTCTTGAAGAATTTCCGGTGTGATAATACGTTTATTCATCATTTATTTCACCAATAGGGCCAGGGCCTCACGCAATAAAACTTCAATGGACTTAGAAAGATCAAGCTGACTAATCGCTCTATGGATCTCCCCTCCTCCATAGCCTAAGCTAAGAAGTGCTTCTCGTAATTCCTGTTTTGTTTCTTGTCCCTCATCACTTTCTATTTCCATAAAACTGTATTCTTTAGAGAAGTGATCCTTAAGTTCAAGGATCATACGAGATGCTGTTTTTTTTCCCACCCCTGGAGCTTTAGTTAGGAGGGGAAGGTTTTCTTCCAAAATAAAATTTATAATCTCTCGTCCACTAAAAATACTTAGTATACCCAGTGCTGTTTTAACACCAATTCCGCTTACCTTTTGGAGTCGCTGAAATATTTCTCGATCCAAGGGTTGAATAAAGCCATATAGGCTTAGGTCATCTTCTCGAACAACTAGCTCAGTATAGATCATAACTTCTTCCATCGTTAGCTCACTAAGATCTCTTTGACTTAAAAAAATCTTAATTCCCAGCCCTCCATGGTCTATAACAACATGATCTGTTTGTATATATGCAATTTCTCCTCGTATAAACGATAACATAATGGAATGTCCTTTAAAATTTGCGGGCAAAGCCCTAGAATGTGGTTTTCTTTACTTCCTAAAGTATACCCAATGAACGATATACCGTCAACAAAGGACACTTATACTTCCAAATAAAAGGACTTTCTTTTTGCTTCTTTTTAAGTTATACTCAGTTGTGAAAGATAAGGAGGATTTATGAAAGCACTTGGACTTTTTTTATTGCTGTTTATCGGCTTTGTTTTATTGTTTTACTATATTTTCCTAGTTATTACAGGCAAGCGACTAGCCAAACTAGTAAATAGCAAGGACCGTTTTATTTGGAACGGCTTACGTAATATTACAGATAAAAGTTCTAGAGGAAGGGCTACTATGTTTTTAGATGAGAGTCAACTTGTCATCTCTTCCCTTGGCCTGACTCAGATTTACTCAAAACTTCAACAAGGAAGCCTTGATGATGGCTTTTCTATTCCTTTTACAGATATTGCCGTTTTTGACTATAGTTTTCAAAGCAAGGTCCCTTTTCTGCGACGGATTATCAATCAAATCTTTAAGATAAATAATTATACATTAAAGATTTCATACTTTGACGATTTGGGACAAATTGTCCCCTTAAAGTTCAAAGCATCTAGTCTGGATCCTTTAGATTTTGAAGCCACTTTTGCTGACTTTAACAACAAAATCTATGGTGATCATGGTCTTCGCCGCAGTACAGACAATGAAATCATTCCTCTTTCTCAAAGAATGGGCATTGATGACACCGCCCCCCTATCTCCTGCTTTTAATGAAGACCCTGGCGATAAAACTGTATTATTAAAGGAAGATACTCCCTTTGATAGGGAGGAAAAAACAACCATCCTGCCTAAGGAAAGCTTCCTAGAAGAGGATATAAGAAATAATGATATTTTTGAAGAAGCAGAAAATAAAACAACCATCCTGTCTAAGGAAAGCTTCTTAGAAGAAGATATAAGAAATAATGACATTTTTGAAGAAACAGAAAATAAAACAACCATCCTTGCCAAGGAAACTTTTCTTGAAGAAGAAACTCCAAGAAAAAGCGAAATCTTTGAAGAAGAAAAAGACCATGACTTAGAAAAAACTGTTTTCCTTTCAGGAAATTTCTTAAAGAGAAAAGAAGAAAAAGATTTTCCTAAAGAAGATAAGACTGTATTATCCCCTCCTATCGTAAAAGAAGAAGACCAAGTTGAACAAAAGATTCAAAGGCGCTCCTTTCTTGATAGATCTCCTCGAAAGGGTCCCGAAGAAGGCCTTGAGGATAAAACAATTTCACTAGAATTACCCGATGAACTCAAGAAAAAAGAAAATATTGGAATGAGTGAAGAAGAAATTAAACAAGAAGAGCTCGAAAGACTAAAAAAATTAAAAGAATTCTTTTCTGAAAGAAATGAAGATCAGGGATAAGGCCTGATCTTCATTTTATTTTCTCTAGCTCCATATTTTTTTTCGTTGGGTCCAAATAGTATTTGCCTTTATAAGTGAAATCGATCTTTCCATCACTGATGTCCATTAGCTTCTTACAGAGCTCGGCCTTTTCTATATAGATTTCTCTTTGCACATTAGAGGTATAAATAGGTTCTAGACCTAAGACTTTCTCTTCTTGTAAAATATACTCCACTGAACCATGATGTGAATAATCATAGCTAAGATGCCACTTTTGCGCCTCTCTTACCTCTTTTAGACCAGCTGCCTCTAAACTTAGCTGGGCTGTTTTTGTATAGGCGCGAATCAAACCGCCCTTACCCAACTTGATTCCCCCAAAATATCGAACAGCACAAATTAATACTTGCCTTATATCCTCTGTCTCTAGTATTTGAAGCATAGGATAGCCCGCTGTTAGACTGGGCTCTCCATTATCATCAAATTCTCCTCTTTTTTCGCTAAGTCCAATATGGCTAGCAGTGCAGATATGAGTGCATTTTCGATGTTCTTTCCATAGTTTTGTAAGAATCTCTTCGCTTTCTTCCTTGGACTCTACATAAAAAGCATAGCCAATAAATTGACTCCTTTTTTCAACAAATTGGATAATAGAGTCTTTTCTAATTAATTTCATGGCAGATATACTCTCTAAATTCTTCCCTTTGACGTTTATTAACCCGGGCCAGGATCCAGGTCCCTTCTTCCTTATATTCTTTTTCTATAGGGGTGGCATTTTCTAAAAAGGCTGATAGGGCTGCTCCTTGGGTAAAGGGAAAAAGAAAACTACACATATGGCGATGAGAAAAG
>DASRNA010000014.1:0-3612 GCA_035647655.1 Clostridia bacterium
CTCATAGGCTGCTTTTTTGTCTTCCTCTTCTTTTTCCTTCTTTTCAAGGTTTTTGATTTCTTTAGCTAGCTCCTGGGCTTTTTTTTCAAATTCCTCTTTTTCTTTTTTGGCACCTAAATATAAACCGAGTCCTTCTTTTATTCCAATTAACTCTTCTAGTCGTTTTTGGAGCTTGGCTATATTTTTTCTTTCTTCTTCTGCCTTTGTAAAACTATCTTTTACCAGCTTTTTTTTCGTCTCACTATCAAGATACCGGCTTTGATCTTCCTTACGCTTTTTTTGGTAAAAATCCAGGCTTTTTTCTCCCTCCAACAAGCTCTGCCTATAGGGCAAGAGTTCTTTTGCTCGATGGTTTATCTTTATAATTTTCTTATCTTCTTCTACAGAAGCTTCCTCCAGAAGATGGATCTTTCTTTTTTGGAAAAGCTCTAGTTTTTCCTTTGTTTGATGAAGCACAATTTCTAATTTTGATTTTTTCTTTTCTTCCTCACTCACCTTCTTTGCCAGTTCTTCTAAGAGGGGCTTTTTACTTTCAATAGCTTCTTCTAAGCCCTTGATTAGCTCATTAGCACTGGTCTTTGGATAAGATGGTCCCAGAACTTCGCCTAATCTTGTTTGATTTGTTTTAAGATCCGAGTCCAGTCTTCTTTCCTCTTCTCTAAGAGCCTGGGTAAAGGCTTGGAGTTTTTGCGTGGAAAAAATTCTCCGAAAAATCTTTTCCTTATCCGCACTGCTTGCTTCAAGAAGTTTTTGAAATTCTCCCTGGGGTAAAAGTATGATCTGGGAAAACTCCTCATAGTTTAGGCCCAGAATTTCATGAATCTTTTCATTGACTTCCATAACTCCTTTTGCCACAGGAATATCATCTATATGTAATTCAGCAGTAGAACTATAAGTAACAAGGGCCTTTCTTTTACCCTGGGCTTCTTGGGTAGGCGCCCTGTAAATTTCAATCTTCTTGCCTCCAAGTTCAAAAAGGAAGTTCACATAGCAAAGCTCCTCCTGAGTATAGTGGCTTTTAAGGGTATGGCTTTCTCTTTTTTTATTGCTTGCTTCTCCAAAAAGAGCAAAGCTAATGGCATCAAAAATAGTAGTCTTTCCTGAACCTGTTGGACCACTGATTAAAAAAAGTCCTCCCTGATAGAATTTTGAAAAATCAATTTCAACTTTTTGGGCATAGGGACCAAAGGCATTCATTTCAAGTTTAATCGGTTTCACGACTACTCCTTTCAAGCATTTCTACAACAATCTTACTCTCTTCTTTTGTTAGTTCATTTCCTGTTGACTCTAAATAAAAACTTTTAAAAAGAGATAAATGATCCAACCGGCCAAGGTCTTCTCCACTTTTTGTTATCAGATTGCTTTCCATCTTTGTATAGCTTAGACCTAAGGCCTCAGGATAAGATTGTCTTAAACGATTCATGGCATCAGGAATATAAGACCTATCCTCCAGCTCAAAATAAGACAAATCCGGGGAGGAGCCTTGCATTAGATCATTAAAAAACCCTGTAAATACCCTTATGTCCTTTGATAGGCTAAGGGCGTGAAAGTCCACAAGGTTTTTTTGTGTATCAATCACATAGTAGCCTGGTGTTTTTCCTGCCTCACTTTTAGAATACTTCATGGGAGAGCCTGAGTAGTAGATATTGTCTGCTACCTGCTGGGCTGTATGGATATGGCCTAGGGCCACATAATCAAACTGATTAAAAAGTGCGGTGGACAGATTTTCTGTTTTCCCCAAAAAAAGTGGTCTTTCCGAATCACTCTCCAGCAAGGGGTTTTTTCCTAAAACATAGTGGTGGGTCATCATTATATTGAATTTATCTGGGTCTAAGCTAATAGAAGATAGATGATGGGCCATGGCTTCTTCCAGGTTTGCAAACCTTTTTTCATGAAAATAGTTTAGCTTAAATTGATCTACATAGGGCAGGCCGTAGATATCCACATCATCTATTTCAATTTTCGTAATTTCTTTACCCACAAGACCTATATAAAGTCCCATCCCCCACAGAAGATCTGCTGCATAGGCAATGCGCTCAGAACTATCGTGGTTGCCTGGAATCATAACTACTTTTACGCCCATTTCACGACAGAGTTTGCTTAAAAAAAGACTCAAAAGCTCCACCGCTTCTTTAGGGGGAAGACTGCGATCATAAATATCTCCCGCTAGTAGGACAAGCTCTATCTTATGTTTTTTGACCGCTTCAATAAGACCCTCCAGCATCTCTTTTTGTAGGTCAATTAAAGAGCGCTCATTAAGAGACTTTCCTAAATGTAAATCTGCAGTATGTAGAATCTTCATTGTTTTTCCTTTCCTATACATATAAATAAATCATAGCATATCTAGCCCTACATAGAAGCTAATAAAATAAATAACATTCCTATTTCGTTTTTTTTCTTGCCAAAACTCATAAAATGTGATAGTTTTTGATAGAAAGACATCCAAGGAGGTTATGATGCTTAAAGGCAGACATCTTATTAATAGCGAAGACTTCAGCACGGAAGAAATTCAATCTATTATCTCTTTGGCTCAAACGATTATTGAGGGTCCTCAGCGGTTTTCCCACAGTTGTGACGGGAAACTGCTTGGGACTCTTTTTTTTGAGCCTTCGACTCGCACAAGGCTAAGCTTTGAATCTGCAATGCTTCGTTTGGGAGGACGGGTAATCGGTTTTGCCGATGAGGCCAGCAGTTCTTCTACAAAGGGAGAAAGTCTTATCGATACGGTAAACACCGTGGCATCCTATGCAGATATACTGGCTATGCGCCACTCTAAGGAGGGTTCATCCTATCTAGCCTCTGCAAAATGCCCCGTACCCCTGATAAATGCAGGAGATGGGGGCCATCAACACCCTACTCAAACCCTTGCAGACTTACTAACAATAACTGAAACAAAAGGAAAAACAGAAAATCTCGTTGTTGGTTTTTGTGGGGACCTAAAGTTTGGACGAACCGTCCACTCCCTTGTTAAGGTAATGAGTCGTTTTCCAAGCAACGATTTTGTTTTTATCTCCCCTAAAGAACTACATATACCAAATCACTTAAAATTAGGGCTAGAGCGCTCAGGAGTAAGTTTTATCGAGGTTGAACGTCTTGAGGAAGTCATAGATAAACTTGATGTGCTCTATATGACCCGGGTGCAAAAAGAACGCTTTTTCAACGAGGCTGACTATATGCGCCTAAAGGATAGTTATATCCTAGATAAAAACAAACTAAAAAGCGCCAAGGAAGACCTAGCCATCCTCCATCCACTTCCTAGAGTAAATGAAATTCATCCTGAAGTTGATGATGACCCAAGGGCACTTTATTTTAAACAGGTTCGCTATGGCATGTATGTTCGCATGGCGCTGATCTTAAAAGTTTTGGGGGTAGAAGAATGTTAAATATAAATAGTATTGCCAAGGGAATCGTTCTTGATCACATCACCCCAGGCAAGGGATATGAAATCTTTAAACTACTCGAGCTTGATAAAGCAAGCTATACGGTTGCTTTAATTATGAATGCACAAAGCAAAAAGCACGGCAGAAAAGATATTGTTAAAATAGAAAATGTTATCGATATGGACCTTCGGGTTCTTGGTATTTTGGATGAGGATATAACCATAAATATCAT
>DASRNA010000015.1:0-4583 GCA_035647655.1 Clostridia bacterium
GCTTTATGTGAGCGCACTAAAACCATCACTGCTCAGCCTGAAGAAATCCTTCAGATTGAACCAAAAGAAAAGGAGAAAAAACATATGATTATGGTTGGTAAACCTGCACCAAATTTTACAACATCCGCTTTTAATAAAGGCGAATTTACACAAGAAAGTTTAGAAGATTACAGAGGAAAATGGGTTGTTCTTTGTTTCTACCCAGGTGACTTCACCTTTGTGTGAGCGACAGAAGTTGCAGCAGTTGCTGCGCACAATGATCAGTTCGAAGAACTAGGTGCACAAGTTCTATCTGTTTCTGTAGATAGCGAATTTGTACACAAGGTTTGGAATGATGTAGAACTTAACAAGATTGCTAAAAAAGATATTCCTTTCCCCATGCTTTCTGATTCCTCAGGAGCTATTGGAGAACTTTATGGAGTATATGACCGTGAAGCTGGCGTAAACGTCCGTGGACGTTTCCTAATTGATCCAGATGGCGTTATCCAGGCAATGGAAGTTCTTACACCTCCAGTTGGCCGTAATGTTACTGAAACAATACGTCAACTCAAAGCTTTTCAATTGGTTCGTGAAACCGGTGGAGCAGAAGTCACACCTTCAGGATGGCAGCCAGGTGGCAAAACTCTTAAGCCTGGTATTGAGCTTGTTTCTAAAGTTTGGGAACAATGGACCATCGAAGACGCCTATAAAAAGTAAATCTCTTTCAATCTTATACAAAAAAACCCCGATTTATCGGGGTTTTTTGCTTTCTCCTAACTAGATTTTCTCATAGTCTTTTTGGAAAATATCACTAATTTTTTTAAGATCTTCGATAATAGGTAAAAACTGAGGGCACTGGTCTTGGCACTGGCCACAGGCTATACATTCCCATGGCTTGCCGTGCTTATCTGCTAGTTTGGCAAAATCAGCTTTTATGGCTGGATCATCAGGATTGGATAGATCAACAGAGCGATTATAGATCTCAAAATACTCTGGAATGGCAATACTTACCGGGCAGCCATCCACACAATACCTACAAGAGGTACAAGCAATTTTCATGCTCTTTTTAATAATCTCTACTACCTCATCAAGAAGTTTATAATCCTCTTTTTCAAGGGCTTTAAAATCATCAAAGATTTCAATATTATCCTCTAGCTGCCACTCTTCACTCATACCACTAAGGACCATAACAACATCCTCTAGTGATGCGGCATATCGTAGAGCCCAGGAAGCAACAGAGGCCTCAGGATCTTTTTTCTTTAGCAGGGCTTCTGCTTGCTCAGGCAGCTGGGCTAGGGTTCCTCCCTTTACTGGTTCCATTATAAATATCTTTTTATTGTGCTTTCTTGCCGTTTCATAGCAGAGTCGGGACTGGATTCTACCATCTTCCCAGTCTAAATAGTTGATTTGAAGTTGGACAAACTCTACAGAAGGTTCGTTTTTTAGCATTTTATCAAGAACTTCAGCGGAATCATGGAAGGAAAAACCTATATGGCGGATCTTGCCTTCTTTCTTTTTTTCTTCTAAAAAACCAAAGGCATCTACTTCTTTAGACAAGCTATATCGCTGGTCGTTCATAGCGTGCATCCAGTAGTAATCAAAGTAGTCTACCCCACAGCGCTCAAGTTGCTCCTTAAAAATTTTTTCTAGATCTTCTTTTTTTTCAACCATATAGATGGGCATTTTATCTGTTACAGTAAAGCTCTCTCTTGGGTAACGCTTTACTACAGATTCTCTAAAAACTTCTTCGCTTTTTTCACCATGATACATATAGGCCGTATCAAAGTGGGTAAAACCTCTTTCCATAAATAAATCAACCATGGTATTAAAGCGGTCCACATCTATGGTTTTGCTATCTTCAGAGTCGGTTAAAGGCAGTCTCATTAAGCCAAATCCTAATTTTTTCATTGATTGTCCTTTCTTTCTTGCTTAGATCAGTTCCTTTAAATTATAGCATAAGAAGAATAAATAGGCTGAAAAAAACCCCTTGTGCTTTTTTACGCGCCGGGGTTTTATGGTTCTTTATTTGTTTTCTTCTAGCCAGCGTAGGGCCATATAGGCATAGACTGCACTCCCACGGGCAAGGACTGATTCATCAAAACGGACCTTTGGATGGTGGATCGGATAAGTGTAGCCTTCTTCCGAGTCACCTGCTCCTATTGACAAGGACAGGGTAGGCACGATTTCACTTAAAAATCCAAAATCTTCTGAGCCAGATGATCTTCCTGAAGGATATAAATCTGTGATAGGCATAACTGCTTCTTCTCCTAAGAGCTCTAGAAGATATTTATTTGCCGCATCAACAAGTCCCCTATCATTGACAATGGAAGGACAGCCCTCTATGATTCTAGCATCGGTTTCTCCTCGAAAGACCTTGGCTGTAGCCTCAGCTATTTCTTTTACTCTAGTTTTTACAAACTCCCTAACCTCTGGATCATAGGTGCGAATGGTACCCTTAAGCACAGCTGTATCGGGAATGACATTGGAAACTCGTCCACCCTCCATCACTCCAACAGTCAGGGCCAGGGCGTGGGAAGAGTGAATTTCCCTACTATTAATCCCCTGCAGGGCTATATGAGTATGGGCAGCAATGTTAAGGGGGTCCACTGTATTGTTTGGCGATGCACCATGGCCACCCTTTCCCTTAATATAAAGTTCAAACCAGTCCGAGGCTGCATTGCCCACTCCCCCAATAGGAAGAACAATTTTCCCACTGGCTACGGCTTGTCCTGATATCACATGGATCATCATTGCACCATCTACCCTTGGGTTTTCAAGAATGCCCGCTTCTATCATGGCCTTAGCGCCTTCTAAGGTCTCTTCTGCTGGCTGGAACATAAGTTTAATTGTACCATCAATCTTATCTTCATTTTCCTTAAGAAGTTTGGCAGCACCAAGGAGCATTGATGTATGAAAGTCATGCCCACAAGCATGCATATTGTCATTGGTTGATTTAAATTCCCAGTCTACCTCTTCATTGATAGGTAAAGCGTCCATATCTCCACGAATTAAAAACACCTTACCTGGATTTTTCCCTCCTACTGTGGCTAGTACTCCAGACTGCCCACAATCAAGGGGCTTATAACCCATCTCTGTTAATTTTTCCTTAACATAGGCTGATGTTAAGGGTAAATCTAGTCCCAGCTCAGGATGTTGGTGAAGGTAGCGGCGGTGAGTAACTAGTTCCTCTTGCAGACCTTTTGCATCTTTATAAATATGGGCAAATTTAGACAAATCATTTCCTCCTCTTTTTATAATACATTTACATATGTAATTTTAAGAGTAACAAATTCTCACCCCTGCGTCAATTGCTCCTTTTAGTAATTTTTATTCTTACTTGTCCTTCTGCTTATTATTTAATACTAAAACTGTTTCTTCCTAGAGACAAAGGCATAGACCCTTTTGTCCAATCTTTGCTATAATGTAGAAAACAAAGAAAAATCACTAGTCGCATATATCAAGTTAAGAGGTGGCCTTATGACAAAACGAATCTTAGTAATCAATCCTGGCTCTACATCAACAAAAATCGCCATATATAATAATGAAGATCCTCTTTTTATCCAGTCTATCGAGCATTCTGCCCAAGAACTTGCCTCCTTTGAAGAAATCAGCCAGCAATATCTTATGAGAAAAGAAATTATTCTATCGGTTCTTAAAGAGCGCGGCATCGAGCTTGCTTCTATTGATGTAATTGTGGCCCGAGGGGGCATTCTTCCTCCTGTTAAATCGGGAGCCTATAAAATCAATCAAGCTATGGTTGATCAATTGCGCTATCATGCCGTGGTGGAACACGCCTCCAGCCTTGGCGCTATTATTGCCTTTTCTCTTGCTAAGGATCTTGCCCTGGATGCCTATATTTATGATCCGGTTACTGTTGATGAGATGGAGCCTATAGCAAAAATTACAGGACTTCCCCAGATGCAGCGAAGAGCCCTGGGGCACAATTTAAATATGCGGGCTTCGGCCATTAAATACTCCAAAGAAATAGGGGCAGATTACCAGGACCTTACCCTACTTGTTGCCCATCTAGGCGGTGGGATTACCCTTAGCCTCCACCATAAGGGTAGAATGATTGATATGATTACCGATGATGAGGGACCCTTCTCCCCTGAAAGAGCTGGTGGGCTTCCCGCTTTTCAAGTTATTGAAATGGCAACACAGCCAGGAGCAGATTATAAGAGCTTGATGTCAAAGCTCAGATCCCAGGGAGGGCTAAAGGCTCACTTTGGAACAACTGATGCCAGAGAAATCGAAGAAAAAATTAAAAATGGCGACCAAGAGGCCGCCCTTATCTATGAAGCCATGGCCCATAATGTGGCAAAAAACATTGGTAAACTGGCTGTGGTTGTGGAAGGAAAAGTTGACGCTATTATTTTAACGGGAGGAATTGCCTACTCTGAGATGATAAGCAAGTGGATTATCCAAAGGGTGGCCTTTATTGCTCCCGTTAAGGTGCTTGCAGGAGAAAATGAAATGGAAGCCCTGGCTCTGGGGGTTTTAAGAGTAGTAAGGGGGACTGAAAAGGCCCACCTTTTCACAATAGAGGAGTAGAAAGAGAAGATTATCGAAAAATACCTATTGACATTTAAATATCAGTATTTTTT
>DASRNA010000016.1:0-2945 GCA_035647655.1 Clostridia bacterium
TTCTTATAAGATCTATTTTGTGGCCTTTTTTGGCAGAGTGGACATAGATCTTTTCCTCATAATAGATATAGTTCATAGGAAGAGCGTAGGGATACTCCTTATCACTAAGGGCAAAGACTCCCAGTTTCCCTTCTTTTAAGACCCTAATACTTTCTTCTAGGCTTAGCTCTTGTTTTTTCTTTCTTATTGGCCTAAACATTTTTTAGCGCCTTATCTTTTAAGCTAATGCTTGTCCTATCATAGTCAATAATTCCTTCTTGGCGCATCTTACTTAGCTCCCTAGAAAGAGAGGGCCTTTGTACTCCCAAGCGCTCAGCCCACTCTTTTTTTGTAAAGGGCAGGTTAATGGTATCGCTTTTTTGCCTCTTTCTTTCAATCATTAGATAGTCCAGCACAGCCTCGCGAATGCTTCTTAGGGCAATGGTGTTTATTTTCCCACTAAGAACAAGGGCCCGATCAGAAATATCTTTTAAATAACTTTCTAGAAAGACAGGACTTTTCCTGCAGAGCATAAGAATGGTAGCCGCATCTAAACAAAGAAGTTCTACCTCACTTTTTGCGCTAATCATCATAGGATAAACAGGATGAGAAGAAAAGACCAGATTGCTTCCTAGCATTTCTCCTTGCACGAAATTTGAAATGGTCATAATGTTTCCCGTTTCCTGCAACAGCTGTACCGTCACTTCCCCTTTTAGAATATACTCTACATTGATACAGCTTTCTCCCTTTAAATGAATAAGGGAGCCGGCGGGGAATTTTTTAATAACACAACCAGGCCGAGTAAGAAGTTCTTTTATTTCTTCTTCCTCAATGCCAGCAAAAACAGGGGATTTTTGTAATTTTTGAATAAAATCCATCTTTTTCACTCCTAGTGTAACCTTGGTTACACTTTATTTTCTGTCTTAGTTTATACTAGTAAGTATATCATATGAAAAGAGGTCAAAAATGGAAACAAAATATGTATTTAACCAATCACAAGAAAAACTAATAGAAAAAATCATTGATTCTGATGAAGTTATGATCAATCACATGATCTTTAATGAGTCCGAGGGACTACCTAGACACGCTTCTAATTCCAATGTCTATATGCTGGTCATTCGAGGAACCCTTAGTCTTAAACTAGGAGATAAAGAAGAAAAAAAGCATCCCCAGGGAAGCCTTCTTTCTATTGCCTATAATGTAATGATGGATGTTTCAAATAAGGATAGGGAGCAAGTAGAAATCTTTGTTATTAAGGCTCCCCATCCTAGAAACTATAAAGAGCTTTAGATGGATATTTTTACCCTAGTCCTATGGGTTATCACTCTAATATGGTTTTTCTTTTCTATCTTTAAAGATAAGAAGAAAACCATGCACTCGGTAAAAATGAGTACTGGAATGATGAAAAGCATTGGGGGAGATATTGTAGCAATCCTGCTTATGATTGGCCTAATTCTCACCCTGATTCCACCAGAAAGCCTTGAAGCTTTTCTGGTAAAAAATGATACTTTCTTTGCCACGGTAGTCTTTGCCCTTATTGGGAGTATTACCCTTATCCCAGCCTTTGTAGCCTTTCCCCTAGCGGGATCTCTTACAGGTGCTGGAGCGGGAATCATGCCCATTGTGGCTTTTATCACCACCCTTACTATGGTAGGTGTTGTAACCTTTCCCCTAGAAAAAAAAGAATTTGGCACAAAGTTTGTTATCCTTAGAAATAGTCTTAGCTTTGTCTTTGCTATTGTAATTGCTGTTGCCATGGGAGTCTTATTATGAAAAAAATACTGGATTTTGCAAAAAACAAGAAGTTTTTAAGCTTTGTCCTTCTAGTTTATGCAAGCTTACTTCTTTTCAAAACACCCCTAGCAATAGAGGCAATAAAAAATAGCGGCTACTACTTTAAAGAAATGCTTATGATTATGCCGGTCATCCTGCTACTAACGGCTCTTTTAAATGCCTGGGTACCCAAGGAAACCATTCAAAAACATCTAGGTAGCGGATCGGGAATGAAGGGAAGCGTTTTTTCTTTTATTCTTGGAAGTGTTTCTGCTGGTCCTATTTATGCCGCCTTTCCCATAGCTATTACCCTTCTTAAAAAGGGAGCTTCGGTCACAAATGTAGTTATCCTTCTTAGCTCCTGGGCCGTAGTAAAGATTCCCATGCTGGCCAATGAAGCAAAGTTTTTAGGACCTAAGTTTATGCTTATGCGCTGGGTTTTTACTACAATAGCCATCTTTATTACAGGGGCTATTACCTCTAGATTTGTTTCAAGAGAAGAAATCCTCGTCTTACATGAAGAGGAAGGAAAGTTCAAAGAAGATCTTTCTATTCATTCTGAATTTTGTATTGGCTGTGGCCTATGTGCTGATATTTCCCCAGAACATTTTCTTATGAAAAATGATCTTGCTGTGGTTGTAAGTCAAAAAAACCTAGACAAGCCTGCACTAAAAAAGGCGGTCAATAGCTGTCCTGTACAAATTATAGAACTTTCTCTTACAGAGCTTCGGCCCATCGAGGCTAAATAAAATTTCCAAAGAAAAAACCGGCTACTCAAGGCCGGTTTTTTCTTACTTCATTTCTGGAATTATCCCAGACTAGTCCTTTTTATCTTCTATATACTGGCTGTATTTTTCCTCGCTTTTTTTCCAGAAGTAAGCCGCACCTACTCTTGCTGCAAAATATGTTACTAGAAAAATCAGCATAATGTTTGATAGACTAAAAAACATCCAGTCCTTTTTAAGGAGCCCTGCAAGAGATGATCCCACCAGGACCCCAGCTGCTATATATAGACTCTTTGTGTGAATATACTTTGTTTTGCCTTCTTGTCTATACTTACTCCAGGCTTGCATTTTTTTATTATTTTTCACTTTAACTTCCTTTTGTTCTTCCAAAAGAGCTTTTGTCTAGGCCCAGTATAACATAGAAATTCTCTGCATTTTTTCTTAGCCATAAGAAAAGGACTCGAGATG
>DASRNA010000017.1:0-14629 GCA_035647655.1 Clostridia bacterium
GTGTGTCCCTGTCTTCTCAGTGATCCACAGACACGATCAGGACCGTAGGTTTTATGGCTATCATTAAAGATCTTTACAATGGCTTTTTCATACTTTTTTTGCTTATCATCCCGATCCTCTTTCGTTTTCAACCAGTCATAGTAAGCACTGGTCGAAAACTTTAGCATAGCGGCCCACTTTGTAAGAGGATAGTTATTGTTCTTTTGAACAAAGCGGTATTTTACTTCAGATGTTTGGCAAAGTAGGCCGCTGCTTTTGCCTGTGCCCTGAGGGTATTAGCATTTCGTTTTCCATTTTAAGTTCTGCATTTTCAAGCTGAAGTTTTCGAAGAGAGTCTTCTTGCTTAGCAAGCCTGGTTTTATCCCCTTCTTCGGTATAGGTTCTTCTCCAGTTATAAATAAGACTGGCATTAATCCCTAAATCAGCGGCAAGCTCTTTCATTGTTTTCGATGTGACGTAACTTAATTTTACTGCATTTCTTTTAAAATCTTCATCGTATCTCTGCCGAATTCTAGACATAATAAATACTCCTTCCATATAGTACTATCTTATCATTATGTCCGGAATTATAACATGGACCCCAACCTTGTAAGTTGTTAAGTGACAATAACAAGGAAAGAACTCATTCACAAGCCATTTTACCACACATCTAATATAAATTCTCTATAATGGTAAATCAAATCAGTGGAGTAATTCAACTAAAATAAAAAGTTAAATATGTGTTTAAGTTTTGATATGACTAATAAGTTCCACTTCTCACTTTGATACAATTTTATTGTGCTAACTAGCAAAAAAACACCCGAACTATGAAAAGTCAGCCCTAAAGTGTCTTTTTTATCCTTTTTCTTTTTATTTTTTTTCTTTGACAATATCTATGTGACTCTATAATACCTTGCTGTAAGATTAATGCAAACAAAATTAGATAAGGCCCCTTGATTTATGTCTAAAACACTATTTATAAGATAGACTGTAAAAAAATAAAGCAAGGCAGGAATCGTTTTGCCTTGCTTTATTTATGCCAGCTATTTTCTAATGTTAGTTTAATCCCATCATTCTCAATTGCTTATTTAGATTATATATGTAACCTGCCCTAGCTTTTAACAATGGGCTTGCCAAGGGGGAGTTTTATTCCAGCACCTGCTAATATACCTGCAACTGCTTGATATATCCCTCCAACTCCAACAAAAAACAGTAGTACTCCAGCAATGGTGTTAAAAGTTTGAGCATAACCAGTAAATAGATATGCTAAACCAATAAAGTCTATCGCTATCCCTGCAGCAGCAATAACAAGAAAAGTAACCAGTTCTGATTTAATAAAAGCAGGAATCGTAAAGGTAAGAGTCAATCCTACGGATAACCACATAATCCCTAAAATTTTAGGATCATAGGCCCAGCCAAAAACATCTGCTAGATATGTACCAACTGTAACCAAACCAGGAGCTAAGCCAAAAAATGTAGCAAAGTAAAAAAAAGTATTACCCCCTACTATGTCCCCACTGCGTAACATAATCAATGATCCAATTAAATATCCTGGCCATACCCCAATTTGAATCAGACCAAGAATATAAACAGCTGATGGTTTCAAATAACCCAAAAACAAAGCTGCAAACATTATAGACAGCATCCCAAAAATTAAGTTTAGTGTTGGGGCTGCTGAAGCCCAATTGTTTTTATTTTCCATATTTTACGTCCTTTCTTACTTCTTTATTTAAGTTTCTAATATCCTCTCCTTACACTTCCATCCTTATCCTAGATGGGTAGGTGTAGATAAGAGGGGGGGTTTTTGATATTCTTCCAACTAGTGTTATTTCTTCTTGTTTTGCAATTTCTACAGCCATACTTGATGGGATACTAGGAGAAACCATCATAGGAACTTTGCTACCAACAGCTTTTAAAACCATATCAGCTGCCATGCGACCTGTTGTAAAAAGGTAATACTCAGTTAGGTCTAATTCCATAAGGAGTCCTTTTCCAATAACTTTATCAACTGCATTATGTCGACTTATATCTTCACAGCAGATGATTAAGCCCCCCTTATCAGCTAAAGCTGCACAGTGTATTCCCCCCGTTTCTTTGTAAAGAACAGCAGATTGACACATCTCCTGGAAGGCCTTTTGAATATCTCTTAGACTAACCTGCAGTTTTGAACCCCTAATTCGAAAATCTTTCACCCTTTGCTTATTCAGCTCATAGGGTAAAACATATTCTTTTTCTGCTGCTAGCTCTTTTATTGTGAAAAATATCTTCTCCTTATTATTAGAGATGTTTTTTTCCAGAATATCTCCTAAACCTCGAATTAGCCCCCGGCTATAGAGGTAGCCGGTGGCTAATTCATTTAGGTTCTCAGGAGTGCATTGAAAGGTGATTAATGCTTGATTGTTAACGATTAGATTCACAAGAGCTTCTTCATACATAGCCCGTTTTTCGTTTTTTATTGTCATATTCCTTTATCCTCTAAAAAAGTATAGATTAGATAATCTTTCTAGCTATTAATTCTTCTGCAACATCTGCTAAACCCAATTCTTCTAGTTTTTCTTTAGTGGGAATGCCCGTTTCTAGATCTGCCCCTCTTAGAGTGTAGTATTCTTCTCTCATTTTTTCGAATTTTTCTCTATCAGCAACAGGTGGTGGATCTAGCTTTAATTCCCAAGCTGCACCTTCAGTTTCTGGTACTCTAAAGTAGTACTCATCTACTGTATCATCTTCTTTTCTGCGTCCTTCACGAGCTCCAATCGCACGCTCCATGTTAAAGATTCTTTCGCCAATTTTTATCCACTCTTTTACCGTTACTTCTTCCCCAGTTACAGCCTGGTATAGTTTTCTTTCCATATCTGGATCACCCTTATAGTCTGGATTATTCAAACTAGTATTTATCGGAAATATAGACCAGTCACAAAGAACTAAACTGTTTTTAAGTCGCGACATATGCTGGATAACGATAGTTGTTTGTGCCTTGTCCTCATAGGTATAAACATCTCCTGCTGCTTCACTACCCCAAGCTTCCTTGGCCCTAGCTTTAAGCTGGTCTACTGTTAGGGCTCCTTTTTGATCCTTTGGCCAGAAATTTCCTTGCCAGTAAGCTAGACATATCCAGTCATGGGCATAGGATAAGGGGTCTCTAGAGTCTGTTGCCCATTGCATTAAAACGGCAGGGTGTGCTCTTACAGAATAGTGTTGACTTTGGTTTCTAGCGGGGAAGTAAGCCTTGTACACTTCCATTGCTTCATCACCAAGCTGTTGGGCTGTTACATAAGCACCTTCAGCCATGTATTTTCCAAAACCTTTTCTATTAATCATAATATCTAAAGCCACATCTAAAAATTCCTGTGTTGTGTATTTAGACCATGGAAGATCGGTTTGTTCTTCTGTAATAATGCCCTTTTCATAGCATTCATATAACCAGCGCAACATGTCATAAATAGTATATTGGCAAATTCCTACTTTATCGGTTAGAACTTTCCCATACCATGCATCTCTATGATTGGCTCCCATCCATAGATAGAAATTAGCCAAACACATCATTTCTCCGGGCTCTAATTCTGGGTCTGGAAATTCAATCCATGACCTGCAACCCACAGGACAGCCAAAACATGCATTGTTTTTTGTTCTATATGCATCAGCAAATTCAATGCTAACATCCATTGGACCCTGACATGTCCATTGTCTTACTGGATGATGCAATAGCAATCTTCGGGTTTCTCTAGCCAGCTTAATAAGTTCTTCTTTATTTGCTATTTTAACTGCGCCGGTTCCTCTAACGCTAATCGCTTTAAGGTTTTTAGAGCCCATAACAGCGCCCATACCGGTCTTAGCGGCTGCGTGGCCTGAGCCACTCATAACTGCTGAGAGATTTAGTAGGTTTTCTCCTGCTTGACCAATACAAACTGTTTTTAATAAATTTCCGAATTGTTTTCTAATGCCTTTTTGCGTTTCATATGTGTCTTTACCCCAATACTCTTTGGCATCCAAAATTTGCACTTTATCATCTTCAATCAAGATAAAAACTGGTTTTTCAGCCTTCCCTTGAACAACGATAGCGTCATATCCTGCGTATTTAACTTCCGGTCCAAAATCTCCCCCAATGTTTGAACGAGTACAGGCGGCAGGCTCAACACCAGGAGCTTTTGTGGCAACTTCCATCCTGCCTGATGTAGGGGCTAGTGTCCCGGTCAAGGGACCTGTCATAAACAATATTTTGTTTTCTGGGTCAAAGGGCTGAGTTTCTGGTTGGATTTCGTCCCACATTAATTTAGCTGCTAAGCCCATACCACCAATAAATTTTTTCACCTTATCTTCAGAGGATTCTTTTGTAATTTCTCCTGTACTTAGATCAACTCTAAGAATTGTCCCTGCCCATCCATAAAGTTCTTTACTCATCGCTATTCTCCTTATATCTAAATACTCCAGCTTGGCACCATCGCATGCAACTTTTACATCCAATGCAATTTTCAATTGTAATGTCTGCTTTTGCTGTAAATAGATCAAAGTTTACTTTTACCCTTGATAACTCTGTACTACATACTCCCTCATTTTCCAATGAGCATATCATCTCACAAAGTCTACAGCCTAGACACCTTTCTGGATACATAGCAACTACTTTACCCATAATACTAACCCTCCTCTTTTTTATTAACGTCTACTGTCGCTTCTTATAGCTTTTTGTACTAAAAAAAACTCTGCAAATAATGCGGAGCCTTTCCAAGAGTGGGAGGCAGTTATAAACTACCCTAACGGTCTACTTTAAAAAAAATCGACTCGGTTCCTACCTACATTTTTATACTATCTAGCTACTTTGTCAAACTTTATAATCTAAATGGTAAATGGGGAGGCCAAGTTTCTTTTCAAAATAAACACAACACTTGCTTTTGCTAGTATCCAACTTAGCTTAGGAAACAAACCCCTCTTATTTACCTTGACAGCTAGCCACAAGACGGAAGTATTTATAAAACCTTGGCGCTAGTATAAAAGTAAAAATAAGAAAGTGTAAAAGGCCGTTTGACACAATAGTTATGCAAACCGCAACAAAAAAAGAATAAGCAAAGTTCAATATACTCACATCTAGAGTCTAATTTATAAAAACTAAATAGCAATCTCTTATATTATATAGTTTTTCATCAGAATTTAACTCTTTCTCATCTCCTTTTTCCATATTTTTTTCCCTGGTAAGAAGACTTGAACAATCCCTTGTTTTTTTAGGCTTATATAAGCTATAAGACTTGCTGATAAATCAGTAATAGGAAAGCTTATCCAGACTCCTGTCCTTCCAAGATTAAAGCCTTTTACAAAAAGAAGAGAAAAGGGTATCAGAAGGAAGATTTGCCGAAGTAAAGATGAAACAAGTGCTCTTTTTCCCTCCCCTTTGGCTTGAGCATAAAAAATATCTAAATAATAAAGGGCGCTTATAGGAAAAAATGCTACAACTATACGTAAGACCCTTGCTGTTTTTTTAATCCCCAGGCCATCTTGGAGGAAAAGACCTACTAGATTTTCAGCTCTAAGCATAAAAACAACCCAAATAGCCAGGGTAAAGGTAAAGCTGTAGAAAAAAGTTTTTCTTAGGAGCTCTTGTAATTTTATCTTCTTTTTCGCCCCATACATATAGGCTGCCAGGGGCTGCATAGCTGAAGCAATACCAAAAAGCGTGATAAAAAGAAACATGGTAAGTTTGGTCACAATGCTTAAAATCATAACTCCTTCTTCTCCCCCAGTGGAAATAAGCAAGCGATTCAATACATAAATAACAATAGAATCCTCTATCTCTATAATAAAAGCAGCAAGACCTCCTAAAAACACAAGATGGTAGTAATTTATCTTTGGTTTATAGTGAAAGTGGATATCTTTTTTTTCTAGATATAAGTGAAAAGCAATTACAGCATAAAAGGCCCCTGCAAATTGACTAATCATACTAGCTATGGCTGCTCCCTCAATACCAAAGCCCAAAGGACCAAGAAAGATTGGATCTAAAAAGGCGTTGGAAAGGGCTCCAATAAGCATAGAAACAATAGAAACTCTTGTATTACCTAAACTAAGAAGAACAAAGGATAAAAAACTATTTAGGGCAAAAAATATCGAACCCAGGCTGGCATAGCCTAAATAGCCACTACTGGCGCTTAAGCTACTGCCTCGAGCACCAAAAAGTGTCATTATTTCCCTGGCTTTTCCAAAACTAGTAAGGGCAAAAAAAAGCTGTAAAAACAAAAGAAGTAGAGCTCCACTTGCTATAATTTTTCCCGCTTCTTTTTTTTCTCCCCTACCCAGGCTTCTTGAAAGCAAGGTAGAAGTACCCACCCCAACAAGAATAGGAAGGGAAAATAAAAACCTCTGCATGGGAAAAACAAGACCCAGCGCCCCTAGGGAGGCCCCACCAAGAAAACGTCCTACAAAAAAAGTGTCTACTATACCATAAAGCTCTGCAACAAGAAGTTTTCCAATTAAAGGTATGGCTATACCTAAAAGCAAAAAATCTGTAGGCTTATCATAATCAATTGTACTCATAAAAATCTCCTTCTTTCATCTTACTGCAATAAAGGAAGGAAATCATGGCTTCTTATTGGCTCTTTGGTGGTTTTTTTAGCCTTCTTCCATATTTACTTCTACTGGATTTCCTTAAATAAGTACAAAGTAATCTCCGCCTCTTTGCTTTGACGCCGCACAGAAAAAAGGTTTTCTCTTTCTACATATTCAAATTCTAAAAGGGGGTGAATGTAGGCCTCCATAAAGTCCCAGTATTCTTTTTCTAAGCGCTTGGGGGAACCTAGGTTTTTCCAAGCATCATAAATAGAACCATAACGGGCACTAAGGGTAAAACGACTTAGTGACATATCTTCTTTCATTCCATAAAGAGTAAGAGAAGGTGCAATCTTTTTAGGCGACTCTTCCTGATAAAAGAACAGCTGGTAGCCCTCCCTACTTCTTGTAAGAAGATAACCTGGACCCTCTTCTAGGAGCTCATCTCCCATCATTGCTAAAAACCCTCTGGCATAATAGCTGGGTTTTGCTAAAAAATTAGCCGTAAAAAGTCCTTCCCCACCAAAAAAGGTATCGTTTTCAAGGGGGATTTCTCGGCTCATCTGATCTACTAGAAGAGGAATATCCCTTGGGTTTTTGATTACTTCAATAGCCTGGCTAAACTGGTCCTGATCAGATGAAAAGATCAGTTCTGCTTCTGCTTTCTTTATTAGCCAGTCCTCTAGCCCAGGATAAATCGGGCTAAAGGTCTGAATAAAATCTTCCAAGACATCATTTTCTACCCCTTTGCAATAGATAAGGGGGCTTAGGCCCTCTTGAACAAGAAGTTCTAAGACACTTTCTACCCTGGTCCAGTTATGGAATCTTCTACTATGATCTTGGTATATATCCATATCTTGGCTAAAGAGTTTTGCCAAAATACCCTGCTTAAAGCCAATTTCTTTTTGCACCCGTTTTAGCAAATCCTGGGTTTCTTTTTCAAGATAATAGACAGCTTCTCCCAAAAAAATACACTGCGCCCTTTCAAAAGAAGCCAGGGTCTCTTTATTTAAATCCACCGATATGGTTTTTGAATTTCCATTAAAATGATAGCGCTGCTTATGAGCTAGTTCCAAAAGAAATTCTTTCTTATCAGGAGTTAGTTCCTTATAGTCCTCTTGTTTTTTGCTGTGTAACTCTCTAAAATCCTGGGGGATTTGATGATAGACTTCTTCAAACCGCTTGACAAAATATCGGGGATGGGAAAACCCTACATCAAGGGCTATCTCACTAACACTTTTATCCGTAGATAGGAGGAGCTTGGCTCCAGCCTCACTACGCAAAGCACCAAGATAATCATGAAAATTAAGCCCTAAGGTATCTTTTATCTTATAAGAAAGATAGCTGGGACTTAAATATTCTTGCTCAGCTAGTTCTTGTAACGAGGCGCCCTCTTTAAAATTAACATCTAAATAGGTAAATATACGATGAAAGCGCCTAAGCTCTACTAGATCATCTCTTAGTTCTTGCTGCTCATAATAAAGATAATGAAATTGATTGAGAAGATGATACATCAAATCAACCAGCAGGTCCTCACTAAAGCTTGTTGAATCCTCTTTAGGATAAAAATACTCATAGGCCAGCATCATCATCCAGCGCCGCAACTTACTATACTTGGCTTGATCTTTTTTTGTATCCCTCTGGTCAACATAGTAGTAGATCTGGCTACTGCCCTTAACATAGTCATCAAAAAAAATGGGACATAGCTCAATAAATAGCACCCTGTTGGGGCCAAGCCCCTTATAGGAGCGCATTTCTCCCGGATTGATGATATCTACATCCAACTTTTTTCTAAGATAAGTCTCATCATCAATCCTAACGGTAATCTCCCCTTCTAAAACACAAAGAAGTACCAGGCTTTTTTTCCAATGAAGGCTGATATCATCTATTTGGTATAGCCCTGCCCTATAGCTAGTAGCAGGACCCAATTCTTCAAAAAACATAGCAACCACCTTTACTAAATTTATTATAACAGACTAAAGCGTCCTATCTACAAAGCCTTTTTTTACCCTGAAATTACCTGCCTATCTTTTTTCTAACAATAATATTATTATGCCCTTTTTTATGCTATTCTATCTATAGAAAGCAAGCTTTGGAGGACGAAAATGGAAGCTAAAGATAAACTACTGGCGCTTCTTATGGTCATTGTATGGGGAGCAAATTTTACTATAATAAAACTAGGACTGGGTGGTATCCCCTCTATGCTACTTGTAGCAGTGAGATACTTGCTTGTCTTTTTTCCTGCCATATTTTTTGTTAAAAAGCCTGCTAGTAGTTGGAAATACATCATCGCTTATGGTTTTACTGTAGGTGTGGGCCAGTTTTCCTGCCTTTTTTATGCCTTGGAAATTGGAATGCCTGCAGGACTTGCTTCTATTATTGTCCAGCTTCAAGGATTTATCGCTCCTTTTCTAAGCGCTCTTTTTTTAGATGAAAAATTAAGTGCAAAGCAACTTGTCGGTTTTTTTGTCGCCGCACTGGGCCTTGTCCTTATTGGTCTAGCTTCCTCTTCCCAAGGAGTTACCTCCATTCCTTTTAGTGCTTTTCTACTAACAATTGGGGCCGCTTTATTTTGGTCTGTTTCGAATATTATCTCTAAGTCCGCTTCCATTGAGGCCAAAAAAGAAGGAAAGCAGCTCGACATGTTTGCCCTTGTCGTATGGTCAAGCCTTATTCCTCCTCTTCCTATGTTTGGACTTTCCCTGCTTATTAATACACCTTCTCTTATTATTAGTTCTTTGAGCACTCTTAGTCTTATGTCTGTATTTTCTGTTCTTTATCTAGCCTATGCCTCTACACTCTTTGCTTATAAAGTCTGGAATGATCTTATTTCAAAATACCCTATGGCCAAGGTGTCCCCGATTTCACTGCTAATTCCCATTTTTGCCCTTCTGGTTTCTCAACTTATACTCTCAGAGGAGCTCTCAAAAATGCAGTGGCTTGGTGTAGTAGTAATCCTTGCTGGTCTTCTAATTTCAAACCTTACCCCTAAAAAAAGGCCCTCCCCTCCTAAGCCTTAATAGGCATATATAGGCTTTGTTTCACAAGAAAAAAGCCCCAGCTCCATCTGAAAATGGAGTTGAGGCTTTTATTATTCTTGCTATTTCTAGCTTCTTATTTCATTTCTTTTAGATTATCAGCAATGATTAAAGTAGCTTCTGTAGCTTCTTGTACTTCTTCTACAGTATAATCAGGATTAATCTCTGTCATTAAAAGGCCCTTGTCTGTTACTTCAAGTACACACATCTCTGTGATAATAAGGTCTACTGCAGCAACAGCTGTTAGGGGTAGATTACACTCCTTAAGAATCTTATGTCTACCTCTAGCTAGGTGTTCCATGGCTACGATTGTTTTTTTCGCGCCACTTAAAAGGTCCATAGCTCCGCCCATTCCAGGAACCATTTTTCCAGGAATCATATAGTTAGCAATGTTTCCCTTTTCATCTACTTGTAGAGCACCTAAAACTGTAAAGTCAAGATGTCCACCGCGGATAATTCCAAAGGATGTTGCAGAATCAAAAAACATTCCGCCAGGAAGAATACTAGAAGGCATTCCACCTGCATTAACGATATGAGGATCTACTTCATCTTCTTTTGGTTCAGGTCCAAGTCCAACAAAGCCATTCTCACTTTGGAAAATAACATTGATATCATCAGCAACAAAGTTAGATACTCTTGTTGGAAGACCAATTCCTAGGTTAACTAGGTCACCGTTACTTAGTTCTTTAGCTGTTCTTTTTGCAATAAAATCTTGTGTTTGCTTTTTATCCATCATTTTTACAGCCCCTCCTCTACAATAAAGTTTACAAATACTCCTGGTGTGCGAACAAAGTTAGGATCAAGTTCTCCTACTTCAACTACTTCTTCTGCACCAACAATAACAGTATGAGCAGCCGCTGCCATAAGAACATTAAAGTTCTGGGTTGAACCCTTGTAATAGATGTTTCCGAATTTATCTACTTTTGTTCCATAAATCAGTGCAACATCAGCGGTAAGAGGTTTTTCAAGAAGATATTCTTCTCCGTCAATCATGACTTTTTCTTTACCTTCTTCTACCTTTGTGCCAAGACCAGTTTTGGTAAGTACACCACCAAGACCAGAACCGCCAGCGCGGATTTGCTCAGCTAATGTTCCTTGAGGAACTAAAACTACCTCAGTCTCACCACTGTTCATTTGATTTCCTGTTTCCCTATTCGTTCCAATATGGGAAGCAATAATCTTTTTAAATTGTTTTGTAACAACCATTTTGCCAACACCCTTGTCGGTAAAACCTGTGTCATTACAAATCAGTGTAAGGTCTTTGACGCCTTTTTCTACAAGAGCATCAATGAGTTTTTCAGGAGTTCCATTGGCTAAAAAGCCTCCTACCATTATGGTATCTCCGTCTTTAATTTTAGCAACAGCTTCTTCGATTGAAATTAATTTGTTCATGCATCCACCTTTCCTTTTCACATAATAAGCGTGCATCTACTACTTCTCATTATAACACCTATTTACTGCTAAATACAAGGCCATAGCAGAATGTTGACATCTATTTATCAATATTTTGCTATTCCTTTGTTTGAATAATGTTCAGTTTTATTACTTTCCCCCAACACTTAGTTTGTCAACCAGCACTCCAGGGGTTGTGCTCGAAAGACTTTCTGAGGAAGTTTCACTAGAAAGCTCCAAAATATCTTTTATAAGGGTGAAAAAGTTACCAGAAAGCAGTATTTGATTCACAGGGTGAAGCTTTTCCCCCTCCTTTATAAGATAACCAGCAGCTGGGAGAGAAAAATCTCCCGATATGGCATTGAGTCCTGAATGAAATCCGGTCATCTCTTTAATGTATACCCCACTTTGCATACTTTTAATAATTTCTTTTTCACTCTTCTCTCCTGCTCGAAGAATAAGGAAGTTTGGACTAAGGCCAACTTTGCCCTTATAACTTCTTGCAGCATTACCCGTAGAGCTTACTCCCTCTTTTTTTGCCGTGGCTTGGTTGTGATAAAAACTTTTAAGAACGCCTTTTTTAATTAGGTGAAAGTTTTTAGTTGGATAGCCCTCACCATCAAAGCTACTTGGAAGAGGAGCTCTTTCATCCAAGGGCGCCATAAGCAGGTTCACTTTTTCTGAAGCGATTTTTTCACCGATTTTACCCTTTAACAAACTCATTCCCTTTTGTACGCTCTCAGCATTAAATGTCGAAGAAAAGCTAGCAAGCAGGCTGTCAAAGGCCTTTTTATCAATAAATACCCTATAGTCTCCTGAAGCTATACTTTGTGCTCCTAGGCTAGAGAGAACATCACTAGTTATTTCTTCTGCAAGGTCTGTAAGGTCCAGCTCAGAGAAGTCATAAAAAACTCGCATAGCTTTTCCTGTATACATCTGCCCATCTTTTTGCGCAGCTGCCATACCATATATGATGCCCACTCCTGCTTCATTTGTTTTAGAAAGACCTAGGGTGTTTTTAATAGTGGTTTTTGATGTGATTTCCTGATAGTAAATACCAGGAACCTTGGTAATCCCCGGAGTCTTGAGGATAAGGCTCTCTAGTCTTTGGAGCTCTTTTAATACCTTATCAGGGGATTGTGGAATAAGCTCTCTTGTTTTCACCTGAGGATAAATTGCATTTCCATCAAAGAGCTCTTCTTTTTCTTCCATCACCTCTAAAGAGGCAAGCACATTATTTATAAGCTCTGGAAATACATCTACATCTAGGCTTTCACTATAGCTATAGCCTATACGTCCCCCTTTAATTCCCCGAAATCCAAGCCCACCACTTTCTGCCATTTCATAGTTATCAAGCTCGCCTTCAAAGAGGCTAAGGCTTATTGTTGTAGAGGAACTCAAGTAAACTTCAGCTTCATCAAGATGCATTTTTGACATCAGTAGAAGATCATTAGCCTTCATTTCTACCTCCTATTTTCAGTGATGAAATCCTTACTTGTGGCTGGCCTAAAGAAGCGGGAATAGAACCGCTTGCGGCCCCACACATTCCTTCAGCTAGGGCAAAATCACTACTTACAGCATCAATTTTCATCAGAATTTCGTGCCCTTTTCCCATAAGAGAAGCTCCTCTTACTGGTTTGGTAATTTTTCCTTTTTCAATCAGATAGCCCTCCATTACCGCAAAGTTAAATTCTCCCGTAATAGGGTTGACACTACCTCCTCCTAGACTTTTTGCATAAAGACCCCTTGGTGTAGTGGCTATCATCTCTTCAAATTTATCTTCTCCCGGCGCAATAAAAGTATTGTTCATGCGAGAAGTGGGTTCATAGCGATAAGACTCTCGCCTGGCAGAGCCTGTGCTTTGCATCTTCATTCTTTTGCCATTTAAGCGGTCCACTAAATAACCTTTGAGTATACCCTCTTCAATTAGGATATTTTTTCTTGTAGGACTACCCTCATCATCAACTGTTGTTGTACCCCATTCTCCTGGCAGGCTTCCATCATCAATAGCTGTGACTTTTTTACTGGCAATTTGTTCTCCCAGTTTATCGGTAAAGACGGAGTTTTTCTTGGCTACTGAGGAAGCTTCTAGGCTGTGACCACAGGCTTCATGGAACAAAACTCCACCAAAGCCCTTATCAATAATTACAGGCATTTCGCCCGAGGGAGCATATCCTGCCCTTGCCATGGTTACAGCAATGCGAGCAGCTTCTTCTGCGGTTTCTTTCGGAGGGTATTTCTCCAGGAGTTCCATACCCATAGAGGCACCTGGCCCCCTAAATCCTGTTTGTTTTTCTCCCTTATAATCCGCTACAGCACTAACAGCAAAGCGACTTCGCACTCTTTTATCCTCAACCCATAGACCCTGGCTATTTATAATAAGCACCTCCTGATCCCAGTCCATATAGCTAATACTGGCCTGGCTAATTAGTTCATCATAGGCCATGGCTGCTTCATAAGCCTGCCTAAGGGCTTCTTCCTTCTCCTTCAGGGAATAGTTGCCTGGATCATGTTTGATCCAGTTTAGATTTTTTGGCTTTTTTTGCTCAAAATCTAAGACCTGGTTGATTTTATCCCCCTCAAGGGCCCTGGCACTTTTTAGCGCCAGGGCAAGCAGGTTTTCTTCTGAGGTATTATTTGTAAAAGAATATACACTCTTTAGACCTTTAATCACTCTCAGCCCAAGACCATAGTCTCTTCCGCTAATGGCACTGCGTATTTCTCCGCCAATAAGTTGTAGGCTATTATTTTTTTTGTTCTCAAGAAATATTTCTGCGAAATCTCCCCCACCACTAAGGGCAGCTTCAAGGACTCGTCTTGCCTTTTCCTGTGTCATTGTTCCTCCTCTACTAGTACAAGATATCTTTTCTTTTCAAAGTGAAATAGGACCCGAAGAAAAATACCGCGGAGTCCTGCCGAAATACTAAGTGCTATCCAAATGCCATTAAGACCAAAATACCCCTTAAGAAAATAAGAAAGGGGAATCCTAGAAAGGTTGGTAAGAACTCCCACCACCGAGGGAAGTTTTGTCTTTCCAAGCCCATTAAAGCCCCCCTGAGAGGAAGCTTCCCAGGAAGAAAAGATCTGGCAAAGGGCTACAATCCTCAAGTAATTCATTCCAGCTGATAGGGCATAGGGGTCATCTTTAATAAAGAGTCCCATAAGTTGACCACTAAAAAAATAAAGTGCAAGCAGGGCAACAAAACCAATTACTGAGGCTATTTTGGTTCCTTTATGGTAGCCTTCTAGCATCCTTTCATAATTCTCAGCTCCATAGTTTTGCGCAACAAAAACTCCCAAGGTTGTTGCAAGCCCACCAAACATCATCCATCCAATGGCCTCAATTTGTACCCCCACCTCAAAGGCTGCAAAGGCACCCGAGCTAAAGGCCGTAACCTGTCGTGAAATGACAGTGGAGACCGATACGAAAAATATATTATAAACAGCAGCAGGATAACCCCAGGATAAAATTCTTTTTACCTTATCAAAACAAAAATCCTTTAGAAAATTGATGTTTGCAAGAAGTCCTTCTTTTTTTCGTATCAAAAAATAAATCAAGCTAACGGAAAAATTAGCTAGGGCAGTCGCTAGGGCTGCTCCTTGAATTCCCATATCAAGACTAAAAATAAAAATGGGATCCAAGACCATATTTAGTATAAGGCCAACAGAATTAACAATAAAAGGTGTTTTGC
>DASRNA010000018.1:0-10482 GCA_035647655.1 Clostridia bacterium
ATTCTATCACTTTTTTACCATAAATAAAAGAAGAGAAAGAGTTACTTCCCTTCAATCATTTAGTTGAACTTTCTTCGTTTTAGTCTATATCCTCTATTTCTAGGCCTTATCCTAGCCTAGCTTAGAGCGGAAAAAGTTTTCTCCCTCAGAAGATTTTTCTAAGAGCTTTCCCTGCTTAAATAAAAAGACTCCCTGGCTGGTAAGATAGTAGATGGGTTTTGCCAGTATTTGGCTGCGCTCTTTTGCCCTGGGATCTTTTTTATGGGCAAGCCAGATAAAGCAGTCCACCAGATCATCCAGTTCACATAGGGCTAAAAGACAATCGTCATAAAAAAAATCTTGGCCCAGCAGTAGAGAAATCTTCTTGCCCTTTAACTCAAAATATCCCAGGCTATGGCCTAGCCTATAATCAGCACAGGCTCCTTTTTCCATCCAGTCCCTACCAAGTGCCTGGTGTTTAAAAAGACTTTCTCCCTCTTTATCGATAATAAGGTAGCTATGATAAATCCCCCCCTTTTGGTTTTCATAAAAGCCAAAACCCAGGGCAATTTTGTTTTCTTTGGCTATTTTTCGCAGGTCAAGAATTTCCTGGGAATAAAGTCCAGATGCCTTCCAAATGTCTTTTTTATAATCAAAGCTAAGGGCCTGGTCACCAGAAAGAAAGGCTTGGCCAAAAAGAAGAAGATCTGCCTCCTGGTGTTTTTTAGCCGCTTCTTCTACTATCTTTATCTGGTCCTCTTGCCTCTTTTTTCCTTTTTGAGAAGAAAAATATATTTTCATTTAAAGCCTACTTTCTTTTTTTCTTTCTTGAAAGTTATCCTGGCTGCTTTTAATAAAAAAAGTGAGGCTAGCTCACTTTTATAGGTTTCCTTTTAGTCCAATTTCTTCTGCTACTTCTTTCATGGCATTAATGCATTCCTGGATCAGCTCTGCTCTTTCTAGGCCCAGCATTTCAAGGCCTCTTTCTAGGGTCTTACGATCTACTCCTGCAGCAAAGGCCTTGTCCTTCCACTTTTTTGTTACGCTTTTTGGTTTAAGATCCAAAATGGAGCGGGAGGGTCTTACAAGACAGGTGGCCTTGATTAGACCTGTTAGCTCATCACTGGCATAAAGGACCTTTTCCATATAGTGCTCTGGCTTAACATCGGTGCAGATCCCGTAGCCATGGCTTAAAATGGAGCGGATAAAATCTTTCTCCACACCCTTTTCCTTTAGGATTTCTTCTGTCTTGATACAGTGCTGGTCAGGGTAAAGTTCATAATCCAGATCATGAAGAAGTCCGATATTTCCCCAGTAGTTTTCGTCCTCGCCTTCTTTACGGGCAAAATAGCGCATAACAGCTTCTACCCCATAGGCATGCTGCAAGAGGCTTTCTGTGGAATTATATTCTTTTAGTATTTTTACTGCTTCTTCTCGCGTCATTGTCTCTCCTTGTAAGAAACAGGAAACCTAATAGGCTTCCTGTTCATCTTTAGCAATAAGTTCCTTGACCTTCATTAAACGGGTAATGGTGGCCCGCTCATTTTCATCAAGTTTCATACGAATATACTTGATGGTTTCTTCTAGATCAGGAATGGTCCGATATTCTAGCGCATTAACCCGGCGCCTAGTTTTTTCAATCTCATCAGCCATAAGTTGACAAGTCTTTTCTATTTTTGCTAGCTCCAAGAGCTCTTCCATAACATCATCAAGTTCTCTAAGGGCTTCATCAAGTTCTGCTGGGGTACTCACATAACCATAGGGATAAAGTCCACCGGCTGCTTGGGAGCGCTTAAAGGACATCTCTGGAATTCGAACACTCATTACATTGCGTTCTTCCACCTCAAGAGAAATGCTTTGTTTTGGAAGGGTTAAGGCGACTTCTAGCATCTGGGGGCTCATCATTGCCGCAGTAATGCGAAATTTCGAAAAGGATTCCAGGAGCTTTTTTTCCACTTGCTCGCGCAGCACTTTATTCTGGCGAATCAATTCAATAAACTGACGCATCAGTTCGTCCTGTTTGTCCTTTAAGAGCTTGTGACCCCGGGTAGCTGTACGAAGTCTATCTTTTAACTTGCTCAGCTCCATTCGGGTAGGGTTCACATTGAGGCGGGCCATTATTTCACCCCTTTAGCGTCCAAATATTTCTCGATATATTCATCGCGAACACGCTTAAGCTCTAAGCGTGGAATGACCCTTAGGAGGTCCCAGCCTAGATCGAGTGTCTCTTCAATGCTTCGGTCCGTATAATAGCCTTGGTCTACATAGCGCTCATCAAAGGCTTCTGCAAATTTTGAAAAAGCTATATCTGCATCGCTTAGGGCGCTATCACCTAGGATTACGGCCAGTTCCCTTGCTTCAATACCCGCTGTATAACCAGCATAAATCTGGTTCATTGTATCAGCATGGTCTTCTCTTGTTTTGCCATCGCCTATTCCCTTATCCTTAAGTCTTGATAGGGAGGGAACGATATTTATAGGAGGTTCAATTCCTCTTTTGTAAAGCTCCCTGGATAGGATAATCTGTCCCTCGGTGATATAACCTGTAAGGTCAGGAATTGGATGGGTAATATCATCCTCAGGCATGGTTAAGATGGGAATTTGTGTAATGGAACCATTTAGGCCTCGGATCCGTCCCGCTCTTTCATAGATTCCAGCCAGGTCGGTGTATAGATATCCTGGATACCCACGTCGGCCGGGAACCTCTTTACGGGCGGCAGATATCTCACGAAGAGCCTCTGCATAGTTTGTCATATCTGTTAGGATAACAAGAACGTGCATGCCTTTTTCATAGGCTAGATATTCTGCTGCTGTTAGGGCCATTTTTGGCGTTGCTACCCGCTCAATAGCCGGGTCATCAGCCAGATTCATAAAAAGGACGGCCCGCTCAAGAGCGCCTGTTCTTCTAAAGTCATCCATAAAAAACTGGGCTTCTTCAAAGGTGATTCCCATGGCTGCAAATACCACAGCAAAGGTGTCATCGCTTCCTAGAACCTTGGCCTGTCTGGCAATTTGTGCAGCAACATTATTATGTGGAAGCCCTGAAGCAGAGAATATGGGTAGTTTTTGTCCCCTTACTAGGGTATTTAGTCCATCAATGCAGCTAATTCCGGTTTGAATAAACTCACTGGGATAGTCTCGCGCAGCGGGATTCATTGCTTCCCCACTAATATCAAGGCGTTTTTCAGGAATAATATCAGGCCCATCATCTATGGGGCTGCCCATTCCATCAAAAATCCGTCCAATCATATCTTCTGAAACACCCAGTTCCAGGGGTCGGCCAAGAAAACGCACCGATGTATCCTTAATATTAATCCCACTAGAACCTTCAAAAAGCTGGACCATGGCCCTATCTCTATCAATTTCAAGAACTCTTCCCCGCCTATGTTCTCCGGTTTGCAGGCGAACATCTACTAGTTCTTCGTATTTTACGCCTTCAACACCTTCTACAATAAGCAGGGGGCCCACCGCTTCTACAATGGTTTTATATTCTTTAAGCATTATTTCCTCCTCGTCCAAGGGCAGATACGTCTTTTATCATCCGCTCTTTAAGAGCATCCAAGGAATCGAGTTTTTCGCCGGTTACTAGCTTCATCCTGGCCATGGGCTCGCGAACCTCAAGCTTTAGAATCTCATCCAAATAGGCTCCCGAATCCATTGCTTTTTGGGATTCCTCATAGAAAGTTAAAATGATATCCAGCATTTTATACTGTTTTTCCAAGGAACAATAGGTGTCCACATCGTGGAAAGCATTTTGTTGGAGGAAGTCTTCTCTTAGGCTTTTAGAGACTTCTAGTTTTAGCTGGTCAGCTTCACTAAGGGAGTCTCGCCCAACAAGACGAACAATCTCTTGTAGAGCACTTTCTTCTTGTAAAAGTGCCATGGAATCTTTTCTATATTTTGAAAAGTTCTTACTAATATTTTCATCAAAGAATTCATCCATTTTTTCTTGATACAAGCTATAAGAGTTGAGCCAGTTGATAGCAGGGAAGTGACGAGAATAACTTAGGGCATAGTCAAGTCCCCAGAATACTTTTACAATTCGCAGGGTTGACTGGCTAACTGGCTCGGAAATATCTCCTCCTGGAGGTGAAACCGCTCCAATTACTGTTAGGGCTCCTTCTCTTGGCTGGCTACCTTGGCTTAGTACCTTACCGGCTCTTTCATAGAAGTCAGCTACCCGGCTGGCTAAATAAGCAGGATAACCCTCATCACCAGGCATCTCTTCCAGACGACCACTCATCTCCCTAAGGGCTTCAGCCCAGCGGGAAGTAGAGTCTGCCATTAGGGCTACACTATAACCCATATCTCTAAAGTACTCTGCTATGGTGATTCCTGTATAGATGGAGGCCTCCCTAGCAGCAACAGGCATATTGGAAGTATTGGCAATAAGCACTGTTCTTTTCATTAGGGACTCGCCCGTACCTGGGTCAATTAGTTCGGGGAATTCCATAAGTACGTCGGTCATCTCATTTCCACGTTCACCACATCCAACATAAACAATGATTTCAGCGTCGGCCCACTTGGCAAGCTGGTGCTGAACCACTGTTTTTCCCGAACCAAAGGGGCCAGGAATTGCGGCGGTTCCTCCCCTTAGCAACAGGGAAAAAGGTATCTATTACTCTTTGACCAGTTACTAGAGGAATACTAGGATCTAGTTTCCTATCATAGGGGCGACCTCTACGTACAGGCCACTCCTGGATCATATCAAGTTCAAATATCTCACCATCTTTTTCAATTACTACTACTTTTTCTTTTACGGTGAAACTTCCGCTTTTAATTTCTTTTATCCTACCACCCTTTCCAGGGGGTACCATAATTTTATGGACAACGACAGGGTTTTCCTGGACCGTTGCCAGGATATCTCCTTCAGTGACCTCATCTCCCTCTTTGACAAGGGGAACAAAGTCCCATTTCTTATCTCGATCCAGCGCCACAACTGCACTCCCTCTTTTTAAGAAGTTTCCTTCTAAAGAGCGCATAACAGCTAGGGGACGCTGAATCCCATCAAACATCTGTTCAATTAGACCAGGGCCAAGTTCCACAGAAAGTGGATGGCCAGTGGTATAAACCACTTCTCCTGGACCGATGCCGATGGTTTCCTCATAAACTTGAATGGAGGCCCTATCTCCTCGCATTTCGATAATCTCTCCAATTAGTCGATTTTCACTTACGAGGACCACATCATAAACATTGGCTTCTTCCATGCCCTCGGCCACAACAAGTGGGCCGGAGACCTTGATTACTTTTCCTGTTTTCAAATTTTCGTCCTCACCTTCTAAAGAATATTTGACCCGACTGCTTTTTCCACATTTCGATTGATTTTTTCCATGCCAATGCCTAGACTACCAGCACCACTTGGAATAAGAATTACGGCCGGGGTTAAACTTTCGTCATAACGTTTTACAGTTTCTGGAATTAGAGCTGCGAGTTGTTCGGTAATAAAGATTACCCCTACCTTTTCACTGCCCAAACGATCCAGAGTATCCCTGGTTTCGTCGGCGCCTCGGGGGCTGTATATTTCTAGACCCAGCGCCTGAAAGGCAAGTACCGATTCCCGATCTCCCAGGATGGCGACTCTATACATAACTATCACGCAGCCTTTCTTCTATCCGCTCTGGGGCAATACCTGCCACCAAAGAAGTAAATATCATACGTAGGTTCATAATCTCTTTTTCCTTGGCTAAAAGATAACCAAAGAGTACCTCAGGGCCGTAGGTTATTCTACGTCCATCGCGGACCAGGTTCATAATAGCGTCTTCCATTAGTCTTTCTACACTAGCTAAAGACCCAGTATCTTCATAGACAAGCTTGGCTTTTTTAAGAGTAGAGCTAGGATCAAGTTTACCCAGGCCCTCTAGTATAACGCCAGGCTCCTCCTTATAAAGTCTTTTAAAGGACTCGCTATCTATATGACCTCCTGGAAGAAAAACTCCTTCTAGGGCTTCATATTCTAGTCCTTGGGCTTTAAGTCTGACTAGGGCCTTTGCATTGCTAAAGTCCAAACTGTATTGGACAAAATCAATAAAAAGTGGATCCCCAAGCTTGATGGCCTTGGCCAGTATATCTTCATAATAGGCCTTATCTAAGATTAGATCGATGCGCTGGGCATCTTTATTTTCTTCATAATCTTCTAGGGCCTGGTAGATAAAGTTAGCTAGTTCAGTTTCTTCTTCCCTGGCAAGACTGTTACGTATTCCTTCCACATCCATTCCAGGAACGAGGATATAGAGGGGAGAAAGGTCTTGCCCCAGTATTTTTTCTTTTACCAAAACCTTGTAGTTATGGTAAACATACTTGGCACTTAAAATCTCAATTACCTCAGGGTCCTTACTCATTTCTAGCACTTCACTTAGATTGTACTGCCAATTCTCATCCATAGCTTTATGGAAGGCTTCTGGTTCCTTTATATTTTGAAGATACTTGCCATAATCTGTTTCCTGAAGATAATGTAAAAATGTTTCTTCCTCCCCAGCCTGGGCCAGGCGGTGGAGCTGTTCTTTTTTTAGGAGATTCTTTTCAAAGACCCTTATTCTTGCTGATGCATAAATATAGTCTTGTCTATCCATGTCTACTCCTTTCTTGAAAAGAGCAGTTTATAGATTTCGTCTTGAATATCTTCTCTATGATGATCTACAAGTTCTTCAAATTGAAAATTGTAGCGGATGCCTTCTTTTTGAATAATAAAGCCCGCTTCACAACTTTCCTTCGCAAGAGGTAGAAGACCTTTTACCAAGGCCCTTCTATCTTCGGGAACGATAAGTTTCTCATCGCCTTCAAGGTCCAAGGACTTTAGTGACTGGCTAACAAAGGCAAGGTAGCGCTCATCGCTTAAATTGCTTAGGGCCAGCTTGGCCTGATCAAAGCACCGATCAAGAATAGATATGCGTTTACTTAAAATATCATCGCGACTTTTTAGCTTTGCCGAGGCAATGCTACGCTCCTTATCAAGTTGGGCGTCTTTTTTCGCTCTTTCTATCAGTTCTTCTCCCTGGGCAAGAGCTCTCTTTTTTCCATCGGAAAGAATTTGCGCTTTTTGCTTTTCCAGAGACTCTGTCAATAAATCAATTTCCTTTTGTGCTTCCTCAAGTATTTTTCCTGTTATTCTCTCTAAACTAGACATAGCAGCCACCTATACGGCGGTAGTGAACAGTAGCATGATGGAAACAACAAAGGCAAGAATCGCATAAGTTTCTACCATAACTGAGAAAATAACACCCTTGAAAAAGTGATCTTCATTCTTGGCTAGAATATTCATTCCAGCGGCGGCTACCTTGGCTTGTGCAACGGCTGATTTCCAACCAACAAAAGCAATGGGAAGGCAGGAGAAAAATATTCTGAAACCTTCTTGAAAGGCCATTCCTGGTTCAACACGTAACATAACCAGAATAGCAATAACAAATCCATATAGTCCTTGTGTACCAGGTAACAACTGAAGAATTAGAGACTTTGCAAATTTTTCTGGTTCTTCCACTACAATACCTGTGGCTGCTTCACCAGAAATCCCAACACCGGCAGCTGAGCCGATTCCTGAAAGACCAACTGCCAAAAATGCTCCAAATAGGGCCATCAGTCCGCCACCATAGTTCACTAAAAAATCCATCATAATTTTCCTCCTTGAGTGTTTTTAATATTGATGTATTTTGGTTGTGTTTTGAAAAGTTTAAAGGCTTTTCCACCGCCTTCGTAAAATTTCCCAAAGAATTCAACATAGATCAGCCTACTGGTGTGTACATAAGCTGAAAGCATACTTAGAAAAATATTAAAGAGATGGAATACAACAAAGATAATAATTCCTCCAACCAAACCAATTATTCCCTTGCCGATTACCATATTTACAATGATATTTACAGATAGGGCAATAAAGCCCCCACTAAGGCCTAGGGCCATCAAGCGAGAATAAGAGACAAAGTCTCCCACGTAACCTGAAATACCATAAAGTTCATAAAATCCTGAACCAATTCTTCCACCGATACTCTCGGCCTCTCGACCACCGAAAATTACAATACCGGCCATTCCTATAATCATCACCCATTTGCTTATATTTTTTATCATTTCATCAAGGCCAACAAACAGGGCCAATAAAAATACAATTCCTCCCATAATAGCCATAACCCAGAAGAGTACATCATAGATTGCATCCATATACTGCTTGTCTCGGATCAACATAAAGGCTTTGATGCCAAGGCCAAAAAACAGATGAATCATTCCCAGGATAAGACTTAAAATCAGGAGCTGGGTGAAGTCTTTATTTGTATCAATTAGTCCCTTCATAGGGATCAAATCTCCAAAAAAGGACCCAAAAATAAATCCCCAAATGGTTAAACTAATACTTAGATAAAAGAAGAACTTTAGATTCTTCTTCATTCCCTCTTGCAGAGGTACAATTTTTAGTACCAAGCCAGATAGGAGTAAAAGTAGCAGTCCATAACCTACATCAGCGCCCATCATACCAAAGAAAATCCAGTAAAAGGGGGCTAGCAGGGGGGTAGGATCGATTTCATTATAGCGAGGCATAGCATACATGGTTGTTATACCGCTAAAAGCGTCGGCCACTGATTTGTTTTCCAGAAGAACTGGTATATCTCCCTCATAATCAGCTGCTTGTGTTTCAAGATAATATTCTTTATCAAGACATTTTTGGATGCTGGCTTCCAGTTCTGCTATACGTGCCGTAGGAACATAACCACTGATAATATCCATATGGGTGGTTCCTACAAAGTTTTCTGTCGCCCTGTAAATTAGTTTTTTGTTTTCATAATATTCAAAAAGAACTTCAACTTTTTCTAGTTCCAGAGCTAGCTCTCGAAAGTCCTCCTCTTTTTCTTCTTGGAGTTTTTTGACTTCCTCGAGTTCCTCGACTAGTCTCTTTTTTTCTAGCCTGGGTGTATCTTCTCCCTTAATCAGCTGCTGATTAAAGCCATGAGCTCGTAGAAGATCTTCTACACCCTCTTTTTCTTCTTTTAGATAAAGGATATAACCATAAACTTGTCCGCCTTCTTCAGCCACCCTTTTAAAATACACATCTGGATAATCCAGTAGTGCACTCATTAGGCTTTCTTCAAAACGGCGGGGGAGGCTTCCTAGTTGAACCTTTGTTGCCTCTGTATCCTTAACAAGAGCAAGCTTAACATCTAGCTCTTTCCAAGGAGTAATTTCTTCTATCCTTGTTTCTAAAAGAGTGACCCTTTGTTTGATTTCATCCATGGCATCACTAAGTGTTTTAACCTGATTGTAGAGCTCTTCTTCCTTGATTTTCTCTTTTTTCTCCTGGAGACCATCAAGGCTAAAACTAGGGCGCTCAATAAGATTGGCTTTAATCCCCTTGGGCCGGCTGTCGTAAGGAGTCAGCTGGTTTAGAAGAAAGGCAATACGAGACCTGCTTTCTTCTAGGGCCGCCTCACTGCTGGCATCCTGGTTTCCCATAAGCTCTTCATCAAGCTCTTTCATATCTTTAAAATGTACATATTCAAACTTTTGAAGTTCCTTAAGTAATTCATCCCTCTTTGTCACAGGGCTAATGAGGGTGAAAACACTCATATCAACAATTGCCATCTTATTCTAGTATCCTCTCCAGGATGCGATCTACTGCAGGTTCAATGAACTTATCATCAATAGCATCCAGTTTCTCGATAGCACGATCTGTTTCTTCCCCAATGCGATCTATTCGTCTTTGTTTGTCAATGCGGGAGCGCTGAAAAATTAACTCCCTTTCCTCTTGGGCTTGGGCAAGGATTTGTTCTTCTTCTCTCTTGACATAATCTCTTGAAAACTCAAGATCATCAAGAGCCTTTTCTTTTGCCTTTTCTATCAGCTCTAAGGCCTGCTCTTCAGCTTGTTTAACTTTTTCTATGGCATTCAACGCTTTACCTCCCTTCCTCGAGCTTTAGTATCTTGTCAACGCGACGCTGGTGACGACCCCCCTCAAATTCTGCCTGTAAAAAGGCATCTACAATACTCTTTGCAAGGTCAATCCCAATAGTTCTACCACCTAAGGCAAGTATATTGGCATTGTTGTGGCGCCGGGCCATGGAGGCAGAATACTCTTCATGACAAAGAGCGGCTCTGATTCCACGAATCTTATTGGCCGCCAAACTTATCCCTATACCTGTTCCACAAAAAATAATACCAAGGCAATCCTCCTCGAGGACTTTATTGGCTGCAAGAGCTCCATAATCGGGATAATCAACACTTCTGTGGTCAAAGCACCCCTGGTCAAGTACCTCATGGCCCAAGTCCCTCAAATAAAGTCTTATACTTTCTTTGAGATCAAAGCCGCCATGGTCTGATGCAACAACAATTTTCACAGTAACCTCCTTGCTTTGCCTCCACTTGAACGCATGATGCGATCCATGAGTGCCCGACCTATTCCTAGACTAGGAATCTCACTTATATAGATTATATCATAACTTTTCATATCTAGTAACCTTAATAGTCGGAAATATTCTCTAGCAGCATAGTCTAAGTCCCCTTCAGGATAAAATAAGTAACATTTCTTGTCCTT
>DASRNA010000019.1:0-3740 GCA_035647655.1 Clostridia bacterium
ATCTATAGGAAAGATACTTGATTTTTCTGTTGAATAAATAAAGGAGTAAACCAATGAAAAAAATAGGAATTATTATAGGAAGCCTGCGCAAGAAATCCTACGCCCGCAAATGGGCTGAGAATATGTTGGAACTTTATCCAAAGGACTTTGAAGTAGAGATTATTGAAGTAGGAGAGTTACCCTTTTATAATGAAGAGTTTGATGAAGAGGGACCTCTGCCAGGAGCGGTAAAAGCCTTTAGAGAAGAACTGGAAATGATAGATGGTTTTCTTTTTGTCACCTCAGAATACAATCGCTCCATCCCACCAGCACTAAAAAATGCCCTAGATATAGGATCAAGACCCTATGCCAGTACAAAGTGGGCAAAAAAGCCTGCCCTTATTGTATCCCACTCGATTTCTAAGCTGGGAGGCTTTGGGGCCAACCATCATTTAAGACAGGTTCTAGCCTTTCTTGATATGCCTACGGTAGGACAGCCAGAAATCTACCTTGGAAATTCATCACAAGCCTTTGATGAAAAAGGAAAGATTATCGATAGTTCAACGATAGAGCTTCTATTAAAGGCAGTTGATTCTCATGTTGACCTTGTAAGACGATTTGAAATGAAAAGATAAAAAAAGCAGAACGCGCTCTGCTTTTTTCTTTGCAAGAATTAGTAGTGGATTTTTTCTTTTAAAAAACTTCCCTCTTGCAGTTCTTTAAAGGCCTGGTTTAATTCTGCCCTTGTATTCATAACAATGGGGCCACCCCAGGCAACAGGCTCATCAAGACGGTCTGAACTAATAAAGAGGATTTCTATTGGCTGATCAAGTGCCTCTATTAAAAGCTGGGTGCCCTCAGAGAGCTTAACTGCTGTTTTTTCCTCTACCACTTCTCCTGCCACCCTGGCATCTCCCAGGAGTAAAAAAACAAGAACGGACTTTTCCCTTGGCATTTCTAAATCAAGAGATCCCCCTGCTTCTAGAAGTATATGATAGTAATCAAGAGCCTGGTATTTTCCCATAAAACCCTGGTGGTCCTTATAGCTTCCGCTTATAAGACGAAGAGTTCCATCTTCTAAGGGGATTTCTTCGATCTCTTCTTTTTTGATGCTCTGGTACTCTGGTGGTGCCATTTTATCTTTTTTTGCCATATTGAGCCAAAGTTGAACCCCCAGCATACGCTCAGAAGCCGGAAGGGCCTCTTCATGCATAATGCCTGAACCTGCTGTCATCCACTGAACTTCTCCATCTGTAATGGCATCTTCATTGCCAAGGCTATCCTTGTGAACCATATTACCCTTTGAAATAAGGCTAATGGTTTCAATTCCCCTATGGGGATGAAGGGGAAAGCCTTTTTCATAATCAGCTGGATCTAGGCTATCAAAGGAGTCTAGCATTAAGATGGGATCATAGCTTTTTACTGTTGTATTACCTAGAACTCTTACCAGACTTACGCCTGCCCCATCGGTGGTTCTAAAGCCTTTTGTTTTTTCTATTATTTTTCTTTTCATATATACTTTCCTTTCTCTTAAGTCTAGTCTTCTTATACCCCTGTTTTCCTTTTTCTATTCTTATTTTTTTGCCAAGTAAAAATCAAAAATAAGAATATAGAGGGTAAGTAAAGAAGAAAGGATGGCTAGGTCCAGCAGAAATTGATTTTCTTTGTGTATTTTGAGAAATTACTCATAAAATCTAGTATAATAAAATAGTGTAGGTTACCACTTGTTTTAAATTGCATTTAAAACAAAGATCGCTTCCTAAGAAGGGAGAAATTATGAAAGCAAGTCTAGTCATTGAAGGCATAGACAATCTAATTACCCTGCGGGGTGAAAATAAAGCACGTTATGGTAAGGCCCAGAAAGAAATAGGCCTAATCAAGTCAGGGCTAGTAGCCCTAGATGGGGAGAGAATCCTCTATGTGGGAGAAGGAGAACTTCCCTCTTCTATTTCTACTGATGAAGATACTGTTTTTATCGATGGAAGGGGCAAGCTAGTAACACCAGGCCTAATTGATCCCCATACCCACCTGGTCCATGGGGGGAGTAGAGAGGACGAATTTAAGCTTAAACTGGAGGGAGTTGATTATCTAGATATTTTAGCAGCAGGTGGAGGGATCCACTCCACAGTGGAGGCTACTAGAAAAGCAAGTTTTGATCAGCTCTATCTTCAGGCAAAAAAGAGCCTTGACCGAATGCTCTCCTATGGGGTTACCACTGTAGAGGCAAAATCCGGCTATGGCATTGGGGATTTTTCAACAGAAGTAAAACAGATGGAGGTTGCCCTAAAACTTGGAGAGGACCACCCCATTGATCTTGTCTCTACTTTTATGGGGGCCCACGCCATTCCCAAGGAGTATAGTCATGCGCCCGATGACTTTGTTGATATCATTATTGATCAAATGCTTCCAGCTGTAGCCAGGAAGAATCTGGCTGTGTTTAATGATGTATTTTGTGAAGAGGGCGTTTTTACCATAGATCAGTCCCGTAAAATTCTTCTAGCAGGCAAAGAGCTGGGCCTAAGGCCCAAGCTCCACGCGGATGAAATTGTCCCTCTAGGAGGGGCAGAGCTAGCAGCAGAAGTAGGATGCATCTCAGCAGAACACCTTATGGCTGTGAGTGATCAGGGAATAAAAGATTTAGCAAAAAAGAAGGTAGTTGCAGTCCTTCTTCCAGGGACAAGTTTTAATATGCAAAAAGGCACAGCAGCCCCAGCTAGGAAAATGATTGAAAGTGGTCTTCCCATCGCCCTATCAACAGACTATAATCCAGGCAGTTGTCCTAGTGAAAACCTGCAGTTTATGATGAGTCTGGGATCGCTTCTTTTAAAAATGACCCCCGATGAAGTGATTACAGCTGTTACAATAAATGCTGCAGCAGCCCTTGGACTGGAAGAAGAAAAGGGGTCCCTAGAAGTGGGAAAACGGGCTGATATAGCAATCTTTGATGTACCAAATCTTGCCTATATGCTCTATCATTTTGGAGTAAATCATACGGATAAGGTAATCAAAGATGGCAAGATTGTTTTTGAAAAATAGGAGGAAAAAATGTCCAGCAATAAGATGATTGAAGAAGCAATGGAAATAAAATTAGACAAGGCCCTACCTTCCTATCCAGACTTTGCTCCGGGTATTCGAAGGGCTCCCAAAAGAGGGGCTGAACTTTCCCAGAGGGATATAGTGCTGGCCTTGAAAAATGCCCTGCGCTATATACCTGAAGAACTCCATAAGGAAGTGGCTCCGGAATTTTTAGATGAGCTCCTAAGTAGGGGGAGGATATATGGATATCGCTTCCGCCCAAATAGAAAAATTTATGGAAAGGCTCTTGAGCAGTATAAAGGAAATTGTACTGAGGGCAAGGCCTTTCAAGTGATGATAGATAATAATCTTTCCTTTGATGTTGCTCTTTACCCCTATGAGCTAGTCACCTATGGAGAAACAGGACAAGTTTTCCAAAACTGGATGCAGTACAATTTAACCATGAAATACCTAGAAATCTTAACTGATGAGCAGACCCTTGTCCTAGAGTCGGGACATCCAGTGGGACTCTTCCACTCTCCTAAAAGTGCCCCAAGAGTCATTATAACCAACGCCCTTATGATTGGGGCCTTTGATGATCAAAAGAACTGGGAAAGAGCCCAGGCGCTTGGTGTTGCAAACTATGGGCAAATGACCGCAGGAGGCTGGATGTATATTGGGCCCCAGGGCATTGTTCATGGAACCTATAATACAATCCTTAATGCAGCCAGGCTCAAGCTTGGTGT
>DASRNA010000020.1:0-2511 GCA_035647655.1 Clostridia bacterium
CTAATATAATGTTAGCTAACAATATTTGCGATAGGCAAGAAGATATGGCAAATGGACGTCATACTCTGGTAAGCTATATAGGAGAAAAAAAGGCCCTTAGATTATTTGGAATCTCCCAGGGACTCATCCTGGTGGTCCTTTTTTTGGAAATGATGGCAGGACTCTTTCCCTGGACGGGAGCCATCGTCTTCTTATCTGCTCCAATTCTCTATAAAAACACCAAAAGATTGATAGAAAAGCCAAGCAAAGAAAAGACCTTTGTATTTTCTGTTAAAAACTTTGTTCTTGTGGCATCACTTATGACACTGGCACTGATAGGAGCCTTGCTTTGGTAAAAGACTTGCGTTATGGAGACCTTATTATTATCTTTTTTATTGCCCTAGTTGGTCTAGCTGTTTTCTTTTTTAATAGCGGTTTTTTTGGAGAAGAAAGTGAGATCTTAGAGGTTTCCAAAGATGGTCAGGTGATTGCAAAACTCCTGCTCTCAGAGGACCAGCTTTATACAACTCCTGATGGAAAAAATACAGTAGAAATAAAAGACGGTGTGGTTTCTATGGTAGAGGCCCTATGTCCAGACCAGCTTTGTGTTCATACAAAGCCCCTGGTCAATTCTTCTAGATCCATTGTTTGCCTTCCTAATCGAGTGGTTCTGCGCATTATAGGAAAAGACGAGGAGGCGCAAATTGATGCCATCACACAATAAATCCAAACTGATCCGCCTAACAACCATGGCGCTCTTAGTAAGTATGGCAGCTGTCTTAAGTTATTTTGAGCGTTTTATCCCTGTAATTACTGTTCCTGGGGTCAAGCTAGGCCTGGCTAGTATCTTTACACTGGCGGCTTTGGTTCTTTTGTCTTGGAAAGAGGCACTGCTTATTCTTATTGCTAGAATTTTTTTGGTGTCCTTTTTTGCAGGTTCACCCCTTAGTTTGTTTTATAGTTTGAGCGGGGGACTCTTAAGTCTTTTTGCTATGTACCTGGCGCTTAAGCTTGTACCCAAACATATTTCCATTATTGGAGTAAGTCTCTTGGGGGCCTTTTTTCACAACACAGGCCAGTGTATTGTCCTGGCTTTTATTATTGGAAGTTGGGAAGTGGCCCTGGGCTACTATCCGATTCTTGTCCTGGCAGCCCTTTTAACGGGAGGTCTTACGGGCTATATTTCAAGTTACTTTTTACAACATATTCAGTCCATGCCCCTAGGGCCAGGCTTATCCTAGGGGGCTTTATTATACTTATATCCTTTAGGATAAAACAGATAGGAGATTTTTCTTCTGTCTGTTTTTAATTTGGGCATAAACAAAGGAGCCTTCTAGTAGACTGGATGGTGCCAGAAGGCTGCAGAGAACTTTCCCTAGCTTTGTGATAAAATAGCTTATAAAGGGGCTATTTTAGGTTTTTTATGGCTCTAGAAGCTGGCTTTATCTTTTATCATAGGAAGAAAAAAGAATTGTAAGAGGGAAATATGAAACGCTGTAAATGGAAAAATTTAGAAAACCATCAAATTTATATGGATTATCATGATAAGGAATGGGGCATTCCTTCCTATGAGGATGGATATTTATTCGAAATGATTGTACTAGAATCCTTTCAAGCTGGTTTATCATGGCTTACCATACTCAATAAGCGAGAAGCTTTTAGACTGGCCTTTGATAATTTTGATCCCCACCTTATAAAAGACTATGATGAAAGTAAAATAAAGGAACTACTAGCTGATAAAAGCATCATTCGAAATGAAAACAAAATAAGAGCAACAATCAATAATGCTCTTTGTTTTATTAAGATACAAGAAGAATTTGCTAGCTTTAGTGAGTATATCTGGTCCTTTACCAACCATGAAATTGTCTTTAATCCTGATCCAAATATAAGCAAAAACGAATTATCAGAAAGGGTCTCAAGGGATTTGAAAAAAAGAGGCTTTAAGTATATGGGAAGTGTAATAAGCTATTCCTACCTTGAAGCGGTGGGGATAATGAACAATCATATTCCACAGTGCTTTAAATACAGCAAAAACAAAATAGAAGAGGTAGAAAAAAGCCTTTAGGTCTAAGGGGAGTTTTATTTTTAAATTACAGCCCACAAAAGGGGTAATAAATCAGGGATCTGAAGCGGCTGGTCCTTTAGTCTGTTTTTTTCGGCGTTAATTACTAGATTTTTAATTCCCCTAAAGATTGCCTTCTTCCAGTGTGTGAAGAAAAGTTAGTAAAGCAAAGAAGAAAAAAGACGATCAATTGCTAAGGCCCTTCTCATGATATAATAGCCTTTAAGTTGCTTTATATAGGGGCCTAAGGAATCTAGGTATATTCTTTTAGATTAGATAAAGAAGCTAGTGGTTTTTTCTATAGCCTTTAACTTGGGGGACCCATGGGAAAAAAGAGAAATGCAGCCATTATATATTTTGGGCTTATAAGTATGCTGATAGATCATATTGGGCTTCTTTTTTTTCCTGACCAGCTGATCTTTCGAAGTATTGGAAGACTGGCCTTTCCTATCTTTGCCTGGGCTTTGGCC
>DASRNA010000021.1:0-10285 GCA_035647655.1 Clostridia bacterium
GCTTCTATTTCTTTTAAACTATAGCAGTCTTTTAGTCCTGCCCAATCATTATGCTCACGTACAAGCCCTGACATTATGGCTCCCGTACCTAAGTTCTGACCTAAATCATCTATTAAAGTGCGTATATAGGTGCCACGAGAGCAATGAATACGAATACTTCCCTTTTTTCCATCAAAATTTATAAGTTCAAGTTTATTAATATTAATCTTTCTTTTTTTACGGGGGATTTCTATTCCTTGTCGAGCATAGTGGTAAAGAGCCTGTCCTTTGTATTTAATGGCAGAGTACATAGGTGGAATTTGAAAAGATTCACCGATAAATTTACCAAGCTCCTCTTTTAATTCCCTTTCTGTTGGCGAAACAAAGGGCTTGCTTGTAATATTACCCCAGATATCTAAGGTGTCTGATGTTTGCCCTAAAATAAAGTCTGCCTGGTATACTTTTACCTCTTCAGGTAAAAGATCAATAAATTTTGTAGCCTGAGAAACAAAACAATTAAGTACCCCAGTGGCCATAGGATCAAGCGTTCCAGAGTGGCCAATTTTTTTGATTCCAAGAAGTCTTCGAAGGCGTGTTACTGCTTGTTGAGAACTCATGTCGGCTTCTTTATATAAGTTGATCTTGCCCCACATATTCAAGCTCCTTCAACATCCTTTTTAAAGAAGGTATATCTTCTTCAGAAATAGTCGCTCCAGCGGCTTTTAAATGACCACCACCACCAAAAAACTGGGCCAAGTCATCAACGTTTTGCACACCTTTGCTTCGCAAGGATAGTTTTTGGCTATCCTCGTAATCATAAACTAAGGCGGCTACATCAACATTTTCTATATCCCGAATCATAGTTATAACATCATCTGTTTCAAAAAAGCCAGCTTTTTGCATATCTTCTTTTTTAAGACGACAATAAACTATATTTGGGGCGATAAATTCAATTTTCTCTGTAGCAAGACTTAAAAGCCTAAGAAGGCTTAGTGGTTTTTCTCCAAAGATATAACGATGAATTTTTTCAATATCTGCCCCTGCTTCAAGGAGCTTAGCTGCCCATTTTAAAGTGCTGGGGGTAGTTGAGTTATAAAAAAAACGATTTGTATCTGTTACTATAGCGATATAAATCGCATCAGCGATTTTATTTGTTAAAGGAATTTCTAGTTCTTCCATCAAAAGTCCAATAAGTTCCCCTGTACTAGAAAGTCCACCATAAACCAAGTTTACATCACCGTAGTTAGAATTGGTCGCATGGTGGTCAATATTCAATAAGGGAAGGTGATTGAGATGGTTGTAACGCTCCCCCAAACGGCTTAAATCTGCCGTATCAACACTGATAAGGGCATCAAAATCTCCCTCTGGTTTGGCAGTATTATAGCTTCCTTGAAAAAAAGGCTTTAGACTGTGTTGAAGCGGGTCTTCATTCCAGATTACAGCCTTTTTTCCCAAGGATTCTAATATTAGCTTAACTGCCAGTGCACTACCCAAGGCATCACCATCGGCTTTGATATGGGGTAGTACAATGAAATAATGGTATTTTTCGATAAAAACCTTAGCCTTATTCAAGTTCATCATCGCTATAAGTTATTCCTCGAAGCAGCTCATCCATCTCCATTCCTTTTTCCACAGAATTATCATAGAAAAATTGTGGTTCTGGTGTATGGTAGGTTGTTAATTGTTTGCCTAATAGCTTCCGAAAATATCCTGAAGCATTATTTAAAACCAAGAGCACTTCTTCACAATCTTCTTCCCCTACCCAACTTACAAATATCTTGGTTTGCTTCATATCCGCTGTTGTTTCAGCGCCAAGGACATTTATCATAGTTGGAAGCCTGGGATCTTTTACTTCGAATATAAGAGAAGTGCTTATAATACGGCGTATTTCTTCATTTACTTTACGCAGTCTTTGCTTGTTCATGAATCTAAGCTCCTTTGAATTTCCTTGATTATGAACGTTTCAATAATGTCGCCCTCTTTAATATCATTGTAGTTTTTGATTCCAATACCACATTCATAGCCTGTTTGTACTTGGCGTACATCATCTTTAAAGCGTTTAAGAGAAGATACTTCTCCTTCATGAATAACAATACCATCTCGAATGAGTCGTACCATAGAAGTTCTAGAAATTTTACCCCTCATAACAAAACCCCCTGCTATTGTGCCAGCACCAGGAACTTTAAAGGTGTCACGAACTTCGATATTGCCTTCAACCACTTCTTTTCGATCAGGATCAAGCATACCACTAAGTGCATCTCGTACATCGTTTATAATGTCATAGATGACCCTATAAGTACGTATTTCCACACTATCACGTTCAGCAATATTTTGAATATTATTATCTGGTCGAACATTAAAACCGAGTATAACAGCCTCGCTTGCTGTAGCTAAAAGAATATCTGATTCAGTAATAGCTCCAACCTGCGCCTTAATAATATTGACCATAACTTCATCTGTATTTATTTTTTCCAGGGATTGCTTGATGGCTTCTACAGATCCGTGCACATCTGCTCTTAAAATAATATTAAGAACCTTTGTTTCTCCATCTTCGCCTTGCACTGTATCTAAACTAGCAACCATTTTGGGCTGATGGATACGCTCAGAACGCTCTTTATCAGCATTCTTACTTGCATAAATCCTAGCCGTTTGATCATCAGCAGTTACATAGATTTTCTCTCCTGCCATGGGTACTTCATTAAGACCAGTGATTTTAAAAGCAGAAGAAGGCCCAGCAATTTTGAGGCGTTTTCCTCTGTCATCAATCATGGTTCTAACGCGTCCATAACTTGAGCCAGCAAATACATTGTCTCCTATTTGGATTGTTCCTTTTTCAAGCAGAACTGTAGCGGTCGAACCCATTCGTCGATCAACATTGGCTTCAATAATTGTTCCAACGCCAGGACGCTCTGGGTTGGCCTTTAATTCTAGCATTTCTGCTACAAGAAGAACCATTTCCAAGAGGGTTTCTATTCCCTCGCCAGTTATGGCTGAAACTTCTACAGCAATAACGTCCCCACCCCAGTCTTCTACAAGAAGATTGTGTTCGGTTAAATCCTGTTTAACTCGCTCAGGATCTGCTGCGGGTTTGTCCATTTTATTAATGGCAACTATAATCGGAACACCAGCTGACTTGGCATGATGGATTGCTTCAACGGTTTGTGGTTTAACACCATCATCAGCTGCTACAACAAGGATTGCTATATCGGTAATTAAAGCTCCCCTGGCTCTTAGCGTTGTAAAGGCTTCATGTCCTGGTGTGTCAAGAAATACAATTTTTTTGCCTTTTGAATGAATCTCACTGGCTCCAATGTGCTGAGTAATTCCACCAGCTTCTCTTTTTGTAACTCTAGTTTGTCTAATAGTATCTAAAAGTGAAGTTTTACCATGATCGACATGGCCCATAACGGTAACTACCGGAGCGCGTTCTTCTAAATCATCCTTACTATCTTCATAATCAAATCTTTCTTCTTCGATTTCAGATAGGGATTGACTACGTGTAATAACTAGTTCATATTCTAGGGCTAGTAGTTCAGCATCTTCAAAGGAGATATTAGAGTTAATTGTATACATCTCTCCCATGTCCATAAACTTCATTATTAGCTCTGTAGCAGGTTTTTGAATTTTTTCAGCAAATTCACCTAGAGTAATATGGTCATCTATTTCTATTTCAGAAGAAGATAGATCAACCGTTTTGTCTTCTTTTTCTTTACGGTATTGAGCTCTTGTTCCTCTTTTTCTTTTTTGCCAATTTCTTTTTGGTGTTGCTGGTGTCTCTGTTTCTTTCTTTGAAGGTTCTGCTGTTTTTTTACTGGATTCTTTTTCTTTCTTTGACGAGGGCTTTTTTTCGTCAGTTTTTTTCTCAGCCTTGTCTCTTTTTTCTTTTGCAGGCTCTTTTATTTCTTTGCTACTTTCTTCTGTTGGCAAATCACCGCGAACAAAGTCGATAAATTTATCGTGCTCTTCTTTTGTAAGTGTGCTCATGTGATTTGATACTGTAATACCAATGTTTTCTAATTTTACAATAAGGTTTTTACTAGTCATTTTATATTCTTTTGCTAGTTCATAAATTCGTATTTTTCTCAAAGAATCACCTCCTGGATATCTCTTTGATCATATTCTCTGCCAGCTTTCCTTTTTTTACTGCAAAAACATGGCGGTTTTTTACCCCAGTGGTTTTAGACATTCGCTCTGAAGGACCAAGTATAATATGGTCAATATCAGAATGATAAAGGAAGGAGGCTATTGTTTTGTTACTACATTCTTCTGAGAAAAGAAGGAGCCCAAGGCTATCTTCTTTTAAAGCTCTTTTTATTGCAAAGGTTCCGGAAACAAGCACTCCGGATTTTGCGGCAAAACCTAATAGTGTATAAGTTTTATTTTCCCAATTTTTGTCGGAGTTCATCTATTGTCTCCTGTTTTATCATAGATTTAAAACTGCGCTGCAAGCCTTTTTCTTTCAAAGCTTGTTCAAAACAGGCCTTATCCTTGCACAGATAGGCTCCACGTCCATTGAGTTTTCCTGTGGGATCAATTGAAACGTGTCCCTCTTTAGAGCGTACAAGGCGTATAAGTTCACGCTTGTCTTTTAGTTGCCCACATCCAACACATTTTCTAAGGGGAGTTTTACGCTTTTTCATAATTTTTACTTTCGAGATTTTGACTTTCGCTAAGGATATCTATTCTAATGCCAGTAAGTTTAGCCGCTAGTCTAGCATTTTGGCCTTCTTTACCAATAGCAAGGGAAAGTTGAAAATCCGGTACTATAACCTTGGCACTGCGTTCTTCAAGAACTCTTACCTCGGAGACTTTGGCCGGGCTAAGGGAGTTTTCGATGAATTTAGGTAAATCATCTGTATATTCAACAATATCAATCTTTTCTCCTCCTAGCTCATCTACAATATGGGCAACCCTGCTTCCTTTTGGTCCAACACAAGCTCCAACAGGATCTAGACCTTCCCTACCAGCCTGTACAGCAATCTTGGTTCTGCTTCCGGGTTCTCTGGCAATTGACTTGATTAAGACATCCCCTTCGAGAATTTCTGGAATTTCCATTTCAAAAAGTCGCCGCACAAGTCCTGGGTGGGTACGAGAGAGGATAATTTCAAGACCTTTTTTACCTCTAACATCCCTGGGGTTTTTTCCTGCTTCAAGACTTAATCGTTTTTCGTCTTTTACTTCAATAATATAACTACGTAAACGATCACCCACTCGATAACGCTCTCCTGGTATTTGTTCTTTGGCAGGCATCATTGCTTCTGCCTTTCCAAGATTAAAGTAAACAACACCATTATTGATACGTTGGATTTGAGAGTAGACCAGTTCCTGTTCTCTATTTTTGTACTCATCATATACACTGGTGCGTTCTGCTTCTCGTATACGTTGAACTACGACCTGCTTAGCTGCTAGAGCACTCACTCTACCAAAATCCTTGGGTGTTTCTTCTTTTTCTAGTACATCATCAAGTTCATAAACTGGATTAATCTTTTTAGCCTCTTCTAGGCTAATTTCAAGCTCAGCATCCTCAACCTCTTCTACCACATTGTAACGAGAAAATACTTTTATATCTCCACTGTCACGGTTGATATCAACTCTTGCCTGACGATTTTTTCCAAAGTTTTTACGATAAGCTGTAACTAGGGCTGCCTCAATTGACTCAAATAGAGTTTCTTCAGGAATATCCCTTTCTCTAGCTATCATATGAATTACATCTGTAATCTTATCCATTATTTACCTCAAAATTCGATATTTGTTCTTGCTTTAGCAACCAGATCTACAGGAACTTCTAGCTCTTTTCCTGTAATATCATCAAGTATTTTTATATATTTATTATCTTTAGAAAGGAGTTTCCCATTTATCACTTTTTGATCTTGAAATTTAGAAAAAAGACTGAGTTGAATAGAATGGCCAATAAACCTTCTATAGTGATCATCTTTTTTAAGGGTTCTTTCTATACCGGGCGAACTCACTTCCAAGAAATATTGTTTTTTAAATGGATCTTTTTTATCCAAAGCTTTACTTAAAAACTGACTTACTTCTTCGCACTCATTTAAACTAATGCCTTTTTCACTATCAATAAAAACACGCAGATAATGATGTGGTCCTTCTTTTACAAAGGCAAGGTCATAAAGTTCTAGATCCTTAGATTCCAAAAAGGGTGTCAATATTTCCTCTGCTACTTTACTAATACTTTTCACCTTAACCTCCTTTTTCCATTATTAAGAACGAAAGAGTGGGTTGCCCACTCTTTCGAAACGCTTCATCTTATGAATTATAGCATAAAAAGCGCTAATTTTCAAGACATTTTACATAAACTCAAACAAGCTAATTTGATTGCTTTCCTTAAGGTCTTCTAGACAACCATGGTTACGAAGAGCTTCAACAGCTGTTCGATTTAGTTTTGCTCTAGTTTGAAGATCCTCAATGCTAATAAACTCTTCTTCTCTTTCTTTGACGATTCCTTCGGCTGCTGCTAGACCTACTCCACTTATGGAACGAAGGGGTGGAAGGATTTTGTTTTCAGAAATAAGGAATTTCCAAGCATGAGAGTGGTAAAGATCAACAGGCTTAAATTCGAGACCTCTTGCATACATTTCATATACAACTTCCATTAAAGCCAAATAATCCTGCTCTTTTTTCGTCATGTCTTTTTCTCTTTTTTCTTCGCTTAAAAAGAAAAGAACTCTTTCTATCCCCTTGGTCATATTCTCTGCATCAAAGTCTTCTACCTTGGTACTAAAGTAAGAGGCATAAAAAGCCAAGGGATGATAGACCTTATAATGGGCAATTCTAAAGCTCATTAGTACATAGGCAACAGCATGAGCTTTAGGAAACATATAAGAAATTCGGTTACATGAATTAAGATACCAAGAGGGAACATTGGCCTTTTTCATAACCTCTAAGTTTTCTTCACTCAGGCCTTTTCCTTTTCTAACTCTTTCCATTATGTTAAAGGCCTTATCCCTAGGGATCCCCATTTGGATCCCGTAGAGCATGATTTGTTCACGGGTTGCAATAACATCATTTATAGTAATTGTGCCACTTCTTATAAGCTCCTGGGCATTATTAATCCAAACATTTGTACCATGACTTAATCCTGAAATACGAATAAGATCGGCAAGTTTTTCAGGTTTAGTATCTTCAAGCATGCTTCGAACAAAGTTTGTCCCAAACTCTGGTATACCCAAGGTTCCTTTTTTTAAGTCATAGCTCTTGTCTATAAGGTTTAAATTCTCAGTAGAATTAAATATACCTAGAATTTTCTGATCATCAAAGCGAACAATGGAGCTGTCAACCCCGGTCATATTCTCAAGATCATGGATGATACTTGGAACATCATGGCCAAGAATATCCAGCTTTAATAGTTTGCCTTCTAGCGCATCGTAGTCAAAGTGAGTCGTAATAACCCCACTATTAGGGTCATTAGCAGGGTATTGTATGGGAGTAAAATTATAGATACTCTCATCTTCAGGAACAACAATAATTCCTCCTGGATGCTGACCACTACTTCTTCGGATCCCAGTGATTCTTCCAATGATACGGTTCATTTCTCGGGAGTAAATTTCTTCTTCTTTTCCTTCGTAATATTTCATAATGTAGCCAAAGGCCGTACGCTCAGCAACCTTACTAACTGTGCCTGCCTTAAAGACGTGGCCTTTGCCAAAAAGCTCCTCGGTATACTTATGAATTGTTCCTTGAATGGTTGGAGCAAAGTTTAAGTCAATATCAGGCTCTTTATTTCCTTCAAAACCCATAAAGGACTCAAAGGGGATATTAAAACCGTCTTTATTTAAAAGGGTATTACACAGGGGGCATTTCTTATCTAGCATATCAAAACCGTTATCATAAAGTGATTCATCGACAAATTCGCTATACTGACACTGGCTACAGTAGTAATGAGGAGGAAGAGGATTGACTTCAGTAATGCCTGCCATAGTTGCAGCAAAGGAAGAACCTACCGATCCACGACTTCCAACAAGATAACCTGCATCCAGAGATTTGTTTACTAATTTTTCAGCGATAATATACAATACAGCAAAGCCATTATTTATAATAGCTCCTAGTTCATATTCCAGGCGGTCCTTTATAAGTTCTGGCAGAGGACTGCCATATCTTTTTTCCGCTCTTTGATAGCATTTGTTTCGAAGTTCTTCTTCACTCCCTTCAATGTGAGGAGGAAAAGTACCTTCAGGCAAGGGTGCTATTTCTTCAATACTATCTGCTATTTTTAGACTGTTTGTTATAACTACTTCTTGCGCTCTTTCTCCTAAATGTGTAAACTCTTCTAGCATTTCAGCTGTGGTTCTAAAATAGTGATTGCCCTCTTCTTCAAGGGAGAGGTTTTTGTTCTGCCCCATTCTCACTATATTTCTATATAGATAATCCTCCTTATCTAGATAGCGTACATCACCTGTAGCTACCACAGGAAGCGAGGATACATCACCTAGTTGTAAGATTTTGTGGTGAATTTCTCTGGCATCATCTAGGCATTTTAAGACATGTCTTTGCAAATACCTGGCATACTGCCCCGGAGGTTGAATTTCAAGATAATCAAAGATATCTAAAAAGGCAAGAATCTCCTCATCTGGCTTGCACATAATAATATTATCTACTAACCAGCCATCACTTCCTCCACTACCTATGTAAAAGTAATCACGAAACTCCTTTAAGAGAGTAGCAGGAACTAGGGGTTGACTGTATTGGAGGTAATTAAGATTGGAAATACTAGCCATTTCATATAACTTCTTAAGAGAGTCTGTGTTTTTACAGAGCAAGCTCATGGTGTATTTTCGTGATGAAGATATATAATATTCTTTATCTGCAAGTGCATTAATCTCATGAAATTCTTCTATGCCTTGATTTTCAAGAAGCCGCAAAAGTGATATAAAGATTTTACCGCATACTAGGGCATCATCTAGTGCCCTGTGGTGTGCTTCTTGGGTGATTTTCAGGCGCTTAGCAACTTGATTGAGACGGTGGCGCTTAATATCACGAAGAACCAGACGACTAAGAGATAGTGTGTCAATCCCCTGGGGATTGAAACTATAGCCCAGTGATGTTGCTGCCTTTTCTAAAAAACCTTGATCAAAATCCAAATTATGAGCAACAAGGGGATCTTGACCAATAAAATCTAAAAGTTCAGCAAAAACTTCTGATAACTCAGGAGCTGAGCTTACCATTTCATTGGTTATATTTGTTAGTTCAGTTATAAAGACAGGAATTTCCTGCTTAGGTTTAATAAGGCGGTGAAAACTATCTACTATATTGTAGTTTTGTATTTTAACTGCACCTATTTCAATGATTTCATCTCGATCATTGCGAAGGCCAGTCGTTTCTAAGTCAAGTGCGACAAAGGTACCATCAAAGGAAACATCATCTTCTATATCAACAACTTTCTTCTCGTCATCATAATAGAGGATCTCCATCCCATATAGCATCTTAACATCATATTTCCTTATGCATTCATAGGCTTTAGGAAAGGCGTGGGCCGTTGCAAGATCAGTAACCGCTAAGGCTTTATGTCCCCACTTATGGGCTCTTTTTATGTATTCTTCAATATCCTCGACCCCATCAACTTCACTCATAGCACTGTGAAGATGAAGTTCTACTCTTTTAAGAGGGGCTTGATCCATTTTAGGGGCTGGTTTTTCAGCTAAATTAATGCGAGTTGGAAAAAGCACAATCTCTCGACTAAACTGATCATAGTTTGTGCTTCCTTGGAAGCGGTAGTGCTCCCCTATTTTAAGGAGTTTTTCTAATACTTCTTCATCCTTATCATTACAAAATAACTTACAACCTAAAGAGGCACTGCCGTCATAAACAGTCAAATCAACCAATTTTTTTCCATTTTTCAATTCTCTTTTTTCAAGAAAAAGAAGCTCACCTTCAATAGCTACCCTTCCGCCTTGCTCTTCTGATAAAATATCACTAATTTTTAGAAAGGGGCCCTTAACCTCTTGAAGATATTTATGAGGCCGCCTTACCTTTTTCACTTCCTTAATCTGAGCACTTTGTTTAACTAAACGACGCAATTCTTCGTCAATAGAGTCGTGGAATTCATCCTTCTCTTCTAAGTCACTAACTGGTGAGCTAGATGTTCTTTTCTTAGGCTCTTCTAATAAGATATGGAGATCATTTTTCCAAATAGAGAAAAATAAGATGAAATCATTTAAATGGTCCTTTAGCCAAGAATAATCTTCCGATAACAAATACAGATTATTGTCTTCTAATCGAAAGGATAGGTCTTCAGGTTGAGGATGACCTTTTTCAGCCAGTTCTTTTTCTAGACCTAAAAATAGCCCTGGTA
>DASRNA010000022.1:0-2437 GCA_035647655.1 Clostridia bacterium
AGTGGGCTGGGACTTACCATTGCTCAGGAGATTGCTCTTCGCCACAAGATGAAAATTGAGATAGAAAGCTCTCCTGGAAATACCTTGGTATGCTTTGTTTATCAGCTAGATTAAGCCTACTTGTGGCCCAAGTAAAAAAAGACATCTAGATGTCTTTTTTTACTGTAATATATAGGCAAGCTTCTTTTATCGATTAAAAAAGAAAAACTTAGGTTTTTTATATTTAAGGGGAATCTTGGTCTGGATTTTTTTGTCTTCTAATAGATCCTGGGCATTTTTGTGGGTTAATAGGTAAAAATCTTCCTTAGAAACTAGTTTTTTTAGGATCTCAAGGGAGTTTTTTATATGGGGAGACCTGCTACTACTACTATGGGCATCAGAAGAAACAAAATGGATTAGATTGTGTTCTAAGAGGATCTGCGCTGTTTTAGCTATTTTTTTGCCATATTTTCCTTCTAGGCTGGGAAGGTTTAATTGGGCTAGGGCGCCCTTTTCTACTAGTTCAAAGAGGACACTAGGATCTTCTACCACAGGAGCGTATCTTTCGGGATGGGCTATAATGGGTTGATATCCCCTTACTAGGAGCTCGTATAGGATACTATCTGTATAGATAGGCATATCAAGCATGGGTAGCTCGACTAAAACATAGCTAGTGTTGTTTAAGCTGGCAATATGTTTTTCTTCTAGGGTCCTTATTATATCGGGTGAAATCATAATTTCATGACCCAAATAGACTTCTAGAGGGATATTTTCCTCTTTTAATCTGCCCCTAAAATCTGCTAGAATTATTTTGTTTTCTGAAAAAGAGTTTGTTGTCACTCCTTGGATATAATGGGGAGTGGCAATAATTTTTTTAACCCCCTGATCAAGAAATACTTTAGCCATCTCTACAGACATGGCCATATCCCTAGATCCATCATCAATGCCGGGTAATATATGGTTGTGAATATCTATCATTCACATCAACCCCTTCTAGGCCGGCGTCTTTTGGTTTTTTTTGGTAGGGGTGTTTCTCCATAATACTCATAATTTCCATACTGATAGGCTGACTTATCTGTCATATCTATCTGGGTTAAAACAGTACCAATTATATTTGCGCCTACCTTATCTAGTAGTCCCACGGCCGTCTGGACCATTTCTATTTCGGTTTTTTTATGGGCGATTGCCAGCAGGGTCCCATCTACTTTTGTAGAAAGAATAGCGGCATCGGTAACAACCCCCACAGGGGGAGTATCCATTAGAATAATATCCACCTTGTCCTTTAGTTCCTTTAAGACCGTTTGCATTTTATTGGAGTCTAAAAGTTCAGCGGGATTTGGTGGGATGGGACCTGAGGTAATAACGCTGAGGTTTTCTATGCCCTCAGGAAACTGTATAACTTCATAAATGCCTTTTTCTCCCACCAGGACATTTGTTAGGCCTTCTATATTGCTTAAAAAGAATCTTTTATGTAAAATGGGTTTTCTAAAATCACAGTCAATTAAAACCACCTTTTTGCCCGCCTGAGCCATGGCAATGGCAAGATTAGACACAGTGGTGCTTTTTCCCTCTCCAGGCACAGCTGAAGTAACTATAATGGTCTTTAGCTCTTTATCTACATTGGAAAACTGTATATTTGTTCTTAGGGTCCTATAGGCTTCGGATATAGGAGATTTTGGATTTCTTAAGGTTATTAAAGTATTTAGGTGTTTACTCATTTAAACTCTCCTGTTAATGTCGATCATCAGGAATCATTCCAAGAACCGGCAGTCCCAAATGTCTTTCTATATCTTCTTTTGATTTGATGGTATTGTCTAAAAATTCCATTAGAAAGCTAATAAATACTCCCAGCATAAGACCAAGCACTCCAGCGATGGCAATATTCATAAGTTTTTTTGGCTTAATGGGGTTATTTGGAACAATGGCTGTGTCTATGACCTGGACATTTTCAACAAGCATAATGTCCTTTACTGTTCTTATAAAGACTTGGGCCGTATGATTGGCAATTTTAGCTGCTAATAAGGGGTCGTTATCGCTAACGCTTAATTCGATAATTTCCGTGTTTTTTACTAGATTTACATTTACCTTGCTTTTAAACTGCTCATAGCTCATCTCTAAGCCAAGATCTTTTATCACTTCATCTGCTACCACCCTCATCTTTACCATCTCCCCGTAGGTTGATACGAGTTTTTGGTTTAGCATAAGTTCATTATACTCTATCCCGCTTTCGCCTTGATAATCCTTGGGTTTACCAACCATAAGAGTGGTTGAAGTTTGATATTCTGCTTCTAATACATAAAAACTTACCAGTCCAGCTATGGTCATAGCCAGGATGGTTAAAGCTAGGATTAGAACAAATCTTTTTCTTAAGATATAAAACAACTCTTTTAAACTTATTTCTTCGCTATATTCCATATTTGTTGGCATTTTTTCTCTCCACTATTTTTTTCTTCAATCC
>DASRNA010000023.1:0-6247 GCA_035647655.1 Clostridia bacterium
AGTTAGTAAAAGATCTACTAGCCCGAACTTTGTTTTTTTTCTTAGGGAGATTTTCTTTTTTTATTAGAGTATATCCATCTAGAAAGACGCAAAGAAAGCGCAGCCCCATCCACACAATCAAACCCCTTGCTTATAGCTAAAGATAGGGTGACCATCTTCATCTGCTATTTTGATAAAACACCAGGGCCCTACTATTTATACTGATTAAATACTTCTACCAGCTTCTTGGCCTGTGTATCTTTTAAGTAGACATAATTAAAGTCTCGACTAAGAGACCAACCCTTAACAGCAAAAGAATCTAGCGCTGAATTATTAATACCAGCGGCAAGATAGGCAAAGGTTACACCACAATCATTGGCAACAAGAGATTCTAGCAGGCCAAAGTTATTGATGCAAATCGTCCGGCTAAAACTCTCAAAGGAGTAATTGTGATTTAATAATAGTTGTTCAAGAATTTTTCGTGTCCCAGATCCTTTTTCCCGGACAATCAGATCTTCCTGGAGTAGATCTTCTATAGAAATCTTGCGGCCGGCAAAGGGATGGTTTTTGCTACAAAAACCTACAAAGGCTTCCCTGCCATATAGCTTGCTTTCATAGGTCAATTTGTCAAAAAAACCCTCGATTATTCCAAAATCAATTTGTCCCTTATCTAAGAGCGTGAGAATTCGTCTAGTATTATCAATTTCTACCGAAAGTTTGTTCTGTGGTGAGGCCAAAAAACGGCTTAGCTGGCCTGGAATTACATACTCACCAATGGTTTTAGTGGCCCCAATTTTCAAAGAATAGCCAGCAGAAGGTTTTAGTGATTCAAGTAGCTTTTTTTCCTGGTAACGTAAAGAATTGGCATGCTTTTTTAGGATAATAGCCTGGGGCGTTAGCGATAATTCACGGCCCTTGTAGTAAAACAGATCACAATTGTAGTAGTTTTCCAAATACTGAATATGCTGGGTTACTGAGGGCTGTGTTATATGTAAGCGCTGGGCAGCCCTCGTGTAACTTCTTGTCTCGCATAGGGCTAAAAAAGTTTTAAGTCTAAAATTAAACAAGACAGACCTCCATAAGAAAATATTATAGACTGATAGATAATTATAATTAGACCTTATCACTACTTTTCTATATAATCAATAGATAGTCTAGAAAGAGGTGGGTTAGATGGAAAAAACAAAAAAGTATCTAGAAATCCTTCCAGGCTTTGGTGCAGCTCTACTTATTGCTATAGTAGCAGTGGGCCTAGAGGGTCTACTACCAATTCACTTAATAGGAGCTTCTGTTATTGCTCTATTTATTGGCCTTATAATCAATCATTTTTATCAGCCTTCAGAAATCCTTGTCAGTGGACTTCATTTTACCTCCAAAAGGATATTGAAGTTTGCCATTATTTTACTGGGAGCCTCCCTAAGTATTGGAACAATCCTTGAAGTAGGTAAAATGTCCTTAACCGTTATGCTCTTTACCCTGCTTACTTGTTTTGGTGGTGGTTTTTTTGTAGGAAAAGCCCTTGGCTTAAACTGGAAGTTATCCAATTTAATTTCAGCTGGCACAGGAATTTGTGGCGGTTCTGCTATAGCAGCAGTGGCTCCGGTAATCGATGCCAAGGATAGTGATATCGCCTACGCCCTATCGGCTACATTTTTATTTGATATGGCAATGATTATTTTATTTCCTATTATGGGACGGGCTCTTGGCCTTAGCGATATGGCCTACGGCCTATGGACAGGAACAGCGGTAAATGATACTTCTAGTGTAGTTGCAGCGGGCTACGCTTTTTCAGAGGCTGCGGGTGATTTTGCTGCAATGGTAAAGCTAACAAGAACTCTTTCTATTATTCCGGTAGTATTAATTTTCGCTTTGGTGCAGGTAAGAATAAAAACAAAGGAAGCAAAAATGGATGCAGATGGAGCTAAAATAAGTGCGAATATCGAGTTTGTAAAACTATTTCCCTGGTTTATTCTAGGCTTTATTGCCCTTGCCCTTGCAAACAGTTTTGGATTTATACCAGAAAAAGTTGCAATAAACTCCAAGGCGATTAGTAAGTTTCTAATGGTAGTGGCACTTGCCTCAATAGGCCTAAACACCAGCTTTAAAGAGATGAAACAAGCAGGAGCTGCACCACTAATCCACGGTTTTATTATTTCTGCGGCAGTTGTGGTGGTGGCTATTGGGGTTGCCTCCCTTATGGGAATTGTATAAGGGGCTATTTGCCAGCTAGGAAGCAGCACTGTTTTGAAAATGACATAAGAAAAAAGATAAGCGATATTTGGTAAAAATACCAAGCATCGCTTATCTTTTATTGCCCTACTTCCTCTGGCAGTTTTCTTATTTCATAAAAAGCCCCGCAAGTTTATATTGTTTTGTAAAGGTCATTGTATAGGTAATTTCTTTCAGCTCATATTTGGTCTTGATTATGCTAAGCGCAAATTCTTCTTTTGTATTTTTGTCTGTAGTAGAGCCATTTGAAATGGAAATGATTTCCTCGAACTTTCCCGCTTCTTCTAAAAGTCCATAGACAGTAGACATTGTTTCTTCAGTGAGTCCATCCTTTAGCGTTACAGTAGATAGCTCAAGGAGCTTATCCGTTTGCTTATTATTTAGATAATCAAGAATAAGGCCTACCTTATCTTCTATCATTTTTTCGTCGAAATCTTCTGAAAGAGGGGCGCTACAGGAAGTAAGTAGAATGAGAACAAGAAGGATAAAACTAATCTTTTTCATGGAAGGTCCTCCTATAAAATTTGAGTGAGTAGAGACTATAGATAAAAAGCAGCACAGTTTGTAATAGGATCAAAAACCAAAGAAGTGTGGTGCTATCTGCTGTTTGCCCTAGGGGGATAGAAAAATTGACCAGGGTGTGAGCGAGCACGGCAAGGAGTAGATACTTGAAGGGCTTATTTTTTTGAAAGCCATTCCAGACAATAAAGCTAAAGCAAATATGAAGAACAAGCGCAATCACTCTTTCAAAAAGAGCGGGTAAAAGCAGGGATATGGGATAAACAGACAAAAGTGGTCCTAAAAGATAAACTGCTTCACAGAGCCCGTGGCCTAGTCCGAATAAAAAGGGCTCTAGAGCGGTACTTTTTATGGGCTTTAACAAATATTTTTTAAAAAGAAAGCGCCCGCCTTCCTCAAAAACTCCAGCAGAAAGGGCCAGCAAAAAACCTGCAAAAATAAAGTGCTGATGGAAAAATATGATAAAAGAAGGTTTATCCATCAATAGGTTTAAAAGCGGGATGCGAGTAAAAATTTGTGTTAGGGCAAAACAGAGGGCCCCTAAAATAAAATAGGTGAGAGCCTTCATCAAAGCTCCTTTTTGTAAAAGGGAGTAGGATCCATTAATTAAATAGTACAGTATTTTTTATAATCTAGCAATGATAAGAAAAAAAAGGGGTATAAGAAAAAACAGGACATATACAAGAAGGACCCACTAATCCATAAAAGGATGTTTGTTATAAAAGGAGCCCAGTATGAAAAAAACATGGAAAGATGTATTGGACTTTTGGTTTGACCCTAAAAATATGCCCCTACACTTTGAAGAAGATGATAGCTTTGATCAAAAGATAAGGGAGGAATTTTTAGAAACTTGGAATAGAGCCAGCCAAGGACTTTTAATGGATTGGCGCGATAGCCTTAAGGGCAGGCTGGCAGAAATTATTGTCTTAGACCAATTTTCTAGGAATTTATTTAGAAATGATAGAAGAAGCTATAGCCAGGATAAAATGGCTATTGCTCTTTCCCAGGAAGCCCTAAAAGATCCTGGCTATGAAAAACTAAGCCCTGATGAAAAACGCTATATTCTTTTACCCTTTATGCACTCAGAGTCTTTGGAGCTTCACGATTGGGTTAGACCTTTTTTTGAAAAGATGGGTGATGAGAATACTCTTTACTTTGAAAAACTCCACTACCATGTATTGAAAAGATTTGGACGTTACCCCTACCAAAATAAAGATTTGGCTAGAGACTCAACAGTAGGAGAATTGGAATATCTAGAGGAAAAAGCGGGAAAACACTATAGCAAAACTTGATTTAAGTCAAAGAAACCCCCTCTAAATAAGGCTAAGATGAAATCAAGTGAATTCATTAAAGGAAAAAAGGAGTAGAAATGAAGGAAAAACTAAAAAACAATGTGTATTGGGTGGGAAAAATTGATTGGGAACTAACAAAGTTTCACGGCGATGACTATTCAATCACGAGTGGTTCCTCTCAAAATGCCTATCTTATTGAAGAAGAAAAAACGGTACTTATTGATACAGTCTGGACTCCTCATAAGGACGAGTTTATTGAAAACCTTGAAAAGGAAATTGATCTAGCAAAACTAGATGCCGTGATTATTCAACATGGTGAGGTAGATCACTCTGGAGGGCTGGTTAAGCTAATGGAAAAAAGACCTGATCTTCCTATTTATTGTACTGCCAATGGGGTTAAGAGTCTGGTAGGTCAGTTTCACCATCCTGAATGGGATTACCGGGTTGTGAAAACAGGAGACAGTTTAAATGTAGGCCCAGGCAAGGATCTTGTTTTTGTAGAGATGGCCATGCTTCACTGGCCAGACTCCATGGCATCATATCTTACGGGAGATAACATCCTCTTTAGTAATGATGCCTTTGGCCAACACTTTGCCGTAGCTGAGCTTTTTAATGACAAGGCAGATCAATGTCTTCTTTACAAGGAAGCCATTAAATACTATGCAAATATCCTTACACCTTTTCAAGCAATTGCTAAGAAAAAAATAGATGAGATTCTTGCAATGAATTTGCCTATTGAAATCATTGCTCCTAGTCATGGTGTTATTTGGAGAGATAATCCTCTGCAGATTGTTGAAAAGTATATTGAGTGGAGCGACCAGTATAAAGAAGATCAAATTACCATTGCCTATGATTCCATGTGGGATGGTACAAAAAAACTGGCTCATGCTTTGGAAAAACACCTAAGAGATCTAGCTCCTGATACTGTGGTAAAGGTCTTTAATGTTGCCCTAGCAGACAAAAACGAAGTAATGACTGAAGTTTTTAAATCAAAGGCCATTGCAGTGGGTTCTCCTACCGTTAGTAATGATATTCTTTCCTCGGTGGGAGGCTGGCTATATTTCCTAAAGGAATTGAAATTTAAAGGAAAAAAAGCAGCAGCCTTTGGTTGCTATGGTTGGAGTGGAGAAGGCAATAAAAAGATTAAAGAACAGCTGGAGGGGGCAGGATTTTCTGTCCTTGAGCCGGATGTAAGAGTAAACTGGGCGCCAAGGGAAGAAAACCTTGATCAGATGAGCGAAATTGCACAAGCACTCATTGCTGACTAGGCTAGTAAGTAAAAGAAGGGGTAAATATATCTAGTCCTTTAAAGGAAGTAGTCACTTGGCCTACTAGGCTTTTAGCTAAATTATATGCGCTTATCGTTTCTAGACGGTGGCGCATATTTTATTGCAGGCTAGCCCTATATTTAGGAGTCATTTGTTCGTGTTAAAAATTGTACAAGCCTTGATAAAACAAAGGTCCTAGCATTTTGATTTCTTGACAAGAGCCAAGAGATTAAGTACAATTCAAGTATCGACCGGTCAACTGACCGATAAAGAAGCAGGGGGTATAATGGGTGAAGAAAAGACAGCTAAGAGTGATGATGCAATGCCAATAATTGATATGCGACTTCGTATTTTAAGGGCAGCAACAAGTTTGATGACAGAAAAAGGAATCAAAGAAACCACTTTAAAAGATATTGCCCAAAAAGCAGGTATAAGCAAGGGCACACTATATTACTACTACTCGGCCAAAGAGGATATTATTTACGATATTGCCAATAAGAACTTAAAACAAGTTACCGATGGGTTAATGGTTATGCTAGATGATGCTGATAGCAATGTCTCGGCGGAAGAAATCATCAAAAGCTTATTTGAGAATATCCTGGACGCTCAAACAAGAGGCAAATTACATATCTATCTCCTTAACAATATAGCAACAACAAATAATGCCTTGGCTGAGAAATTTGAGATGTGCTACAATGACTGGCGCAAAACACTGGAAAGAGGCCTAGATAAGGTTATGCCCGCTAGTAAGGGGGACCATGTGGCCCTATCTCACCTAATACTAGCTACAATTGATGGTTTGATTATTCAAAAAATGTGTGGTGTAGAGGATATTCCCGTGGATGAAATCGTAAAGCTCTTAATCAAGACCAATACCAATAGCTAAATACAGTAAGTGGCAAGTCTTATTTTCATTTTATACATATGCAGGATAGGAATAAATTTATCTAAGTCAAAGGA
>DASRNA010000024.1:0-8188 GCA_035647655.1 Clostridia bacterium
AAGGAATTGCACCAATATGGTCTTCATGACCATGGGTAAAAACAATTCCACGGATTTTTTTTGCGTTGTTTTCGAGGTAAGTTAAATCAGGAATAACAACATCCACACCTAATAGGTCTTCTTCGGGAAACATTATGCCAGCATCGACGATAATGATGTCATTACCGTATTCATACACTGTCATATTTTTACCGATTTCTTTAAGACCACCTAAAGGAATAACTTTAAGTGAATGGTGGACCTTCTTTTTCTTACTTCGTCTTTTGTTTCTTTTTTTACTCATTTTTCTCCATTCTTTTTTTACACTGGGAGCAAGTTCCATAAAAAATTACATCATGATCTTCGATACGAAAATCATACAGTTTTTCTAATTGCTCTTCCAGTTCATCTAGAAAATCCCCTTGCACTTCCACTAATTGTTTACAGTGATAACAAAGCAAATGATGATGGTGATGACTAGCGACCCTAAGCTCATAGCGGTCCAGTCCATCACCCAAATCAATTTTTGCAAGCAAATTTAGCTCTTCAAGCAGTCTAACTGTTCGATAAATCGTAGCCTGACTGATTAAAAAGCCATCTTGATTGACCATATCATAGAGTTCTTCAATACGATAGTGAACCTTGGTGCTCTCAAGAACTTGAGCGATTCTTCGCCTTGGTTCAGTCAACTTATAACCGTTTTCTTTTAGAGATGTTAATACAGGGGAGTTTTTCATATTATTCTAACTCTTCGTAGTAAGCCTTTACTTTTTCAAACTCTTCTTCCGTGGGAGTAATAAAACAACATTCGCCGTCTTCTTCGACACTTTCTAAAATAACGGCATCTTCCCCATCACTTAGAACAGCATAAATTTTATTATTATAATCAAACCACTCTTCGAGCTCGAAGCTTACAATGTTACCTTCTTCGTCGATAAGTTCAATTTCACAAGACTCAAGATTATCATTATGATCTGTACAATTGCAATTTTTTTCTGTCATCTTTATGCTCCTTTATGCCTTAAATAATCTTCTAGTAAAATGCTTGCAGCTAAACTATCAACAACTTCTTTTCTTTTTTTTCTAGAGACATCTTGTTTTAAGAGGATTCTCCTAGCTTCTGTTGTTGTATTGCGTTCATCCCAAAGCACCACAGAAGGTCGTTTTATCAGTCTAGTCGTATAGTTGATTTTTTTCTGGAGAGACTTTTTAAAGAGTAACACCTTCTCCATGGTTTCGCTGATGCTATCATCCATATTATAGGGAGCGCCTAGGAGAATTAGTCCAATATCTTCTTTGGCAATTAGTTCGATAATCTTGCTAATTGCTTGTGCGTTCCCTTGCCTCTTTATAAAGGGACGACTAAAGACAAAAGACTCATCAGCATCACTAAGAGCAACTCCAATTCGCTTTTCACCATAGTCTAAGGCCAAAATAACCATTATACCACCTTAATATAAAAATCTTCACAGGCTCCCACACAGTAGCTGCAAAGAATGCAGCGCTCATTTAGTACCTTTGCTTTGCCCTTATCAAGATAAAGGGCTTTTTGCTGACATCGATCCACACATTTGCCACAGCCAATGCAGTAGGGATCAATAATAAGCTTTCTTTTCTTATATACTCCAGAACTTATCCTTTCCCTCTTTAAGATAGCAGATACATTTGCATCAACTTCTTCTTTTGATTGCATTCCTATAGCAATAGAATCAATCCAAGGAAGGTCTTGAGCATAACAAAGAGCCTCGGAATAGTCTTTTAATAGATGACCTCCACCGAGGACCTTCATAGCAAAGATAAATTTCCCTTTTTCTTTGGCAACCTTTAGAGCATTTTCCATGTCTTCTCGGTTACCGCCTATAATACCCAGACCCCTTTTGTTTATTATGGGGTGAATTACTTCAATAAGCTGGTGATTGCTTCCTGCTAGAACACCTTCTACAAAGTGGGTACTCATACCAATATGGCGTATTTTGCCTTCTTTTTTCATTAAGTCAAAAAACTGCAAGGCTTCATTATGCCCTCTTAAGCTATGCTCACTTTCTTGCTCATGAAGCATCATAAGATCAATATAAGGTGTCTGCATTTCTTCTAAGGCTTGATTAAGTGAAGCTTCGGCTGTTTTATAATCATAGGCATAGCACTTTGTTGAAATAAAAACGTCTTCTCTAGCAATTGTCCTTTTCAAAAAAGCCCTAAAAAGATGATAAGACTCGTAAATTTCTGCGGTATCAAAGAAGTTTATGCCTTTATTAAAGGCATACTCCATCAAATCGGCCGCTTCTTCTGGTGTGAAGTTTTGTTGAAGAGGACTAATTGTTAAGGCTCCAAAGCATAATTTAGAAACCTTATTCATTCTTTTCAATAAAACTCTTTAGAAGAACTTCTAAAATTTCATCACGATCGACTTGTTTAATTATAATACGGGCGTCATTATGACTGGTTATATAAGTTGGATCTCCAGAAATAAGATAACCCACAAGTTGATTTATGGGATTATACCCCTTTTCAACCAAGGCCTCATGAACTTTACTCAGGATCTCACGTGTTGCCTGACTTTTTAAATCAAGATTATTAAAGCGTTGGGTATGGTTATTCATGGCTCCTCCTATTCTTTTACTTCCACCAGAATATGGTTAATATTACTGATGACATCATTTAGTTTTTCTAAGTCTTTTGCCCCGGCTGTTGCGAAGTGCTCTCGTCCGCCTCCACCACCTCCGAGTTGTTTTGCTATTTTAGAAACAATCCTATTTGCTTTATACCCTGATTCTCGCGCTTTATCACCTGCAGCGCTAACAATGGCGATCTTATCATCTTGACTAGAAAAAAGAAGTATAAGTCCCTGTGAGTCTTTGGCTTGGAGTTGGTCAGACAATTGCTTTAATCCATCCATACTTTGATCCTTAAACTTTTTAAGATAAAGGTTAAAACCATCAAAAGTTTTTTTGTCGGAAATCATGTCTTTAATTATATCATTTCCAGCCTGATCTTTCAATTGACGGATTTCTTGCTGGAGCTTTTTCTTTTCTTCTTGTAATTGTTCAATTTTAGGTAGGATATCCTCTTCATTTCCCTTAAGAAGGCTTGCGGCTTGATCAAGAATATTGCGTTGTATATTTACATATTCTAGGGCTTTAGTGCCTGTAATCGCTTCGATGCGTCGAACTCCTGAAGCAATCCCTCTTTCAGCTAATAGGACAAACAATCCAATTTGGGCACTTTGATCTACATGGGTTCCACCACAAAGTTCAATAGAATCCCCTATTTTTACAATTCTTACTTCTTGGTCATATTTTTCACTAAAAAGAGCCTTTGCACCACGTTTTTTTGCTTCATCTAGTTCACTATGGCTTACTTCGACAATATGATCATCTAAGATATCCTTATTAACTAAATATTCAATTTGGGTAATTTGTTCTTTAGTAAGAGGTTCAAAATAGTTAAAATCAAAGCGAAGTCGGTTTTCATCAACTAGAGAACCTGCCTGTTGAATACCCTCACCAAGGACTTTTATCAAGGCCTTGTGGAGAATGTGGGTGGCACTATGATTACGAGCTGTTGCTTGTCTTTGCACTTTATCAACCACCATGGTTACTTGATCGCCCTTGCGGAGTTCTCCACGAAGCAAGTCAATTTTATGAAGGTACAAATGCTCTTTTTGTTCAACAGTTTGAACATTTAGTAGATTGTGCTCACTTTCAATATATCCCCAGTCTCCTACTTGACCACCACCAGTAGCATAAAAAGGTGTTTTATCTAAAATGATTTGACCCTTTTCCCCTGCTTCAATAACGGATTTAAGTTCATTATCTGAAATGATTTCTAGTACTTTTCCTGTAGCAACAAGGCCATCATAGCCTACAAATTCTGTTTTCGGAAGACTGGTAAGTTGTTTTTGTAAATCATCTTTCCACCCTATATGATCAAGATCCACTTGTGCTCTAGAGGCTTCTTGCTGTTTTTTCATATGCTTATCAAAGCCTTCAATATCGACAGAGAAATTCTCCTCTTCTAGGATTTCTTCAGTTAAACTCAAGGGGAAACCAAAGGTGTCATAGAGTTTAAAAGCCCTTGCACCATCAAGGATATCTAGCTTTTCTTCTTTCATTTGCTCAGTAATTTCTTCTAGGTACAACATGCCACGGCGCAGGGTTTGATGGAACTTATCTTCTTCAAGATCTATCATATGCAAAATGGTATCTTCTCTTTGTTCTAGTTCACTGTAGCCTTCTTTATATAGTTCAATGCTTTTTTTACCCAGGCGGGACAAATGACGTTCTTCTTGTCCCAAAAGGTAAAGCTGTAAACTGGCCCTGCGAATTAGTTTGCGAAGAACATAGCCCCTACCCTCATTACTAGGAACTACGCCATCACTAATAAGAAAAGTCATGCTTCTTGCATGATCTGCAATAATACGCATACGCATACTTGTTGTCTCATCAGAAGGATAGTCTTTATGGGTAATTTTACTTATTAGGCTGAGCAGTTCTTGCATAAGGTCAATTTCATAGACAGAGTCTTTTTCCTGTAATACCATGGCAAGACGTTCAAGTCCCATGCCGGTATCAATATTTTTTGTATTAAGAAGAGCGTAACTACCGTCTTCTAATTTATCAAATTGCGTAAAAACATGATTCCAAACTTCAATATATTGATCACAATCACAGCCTGGTTTATGGTTTGGGTCACCGCAGCCATAAGCCTCTCCCCTATCATAATAAATTTCTGAGGAAGGACCACAGGGACCAAGTCCAATTTCCCAAAAATTATGTTCTTTGCCTAGGCGTACAATACGCTCTTTTGGAAAATTTAAATCTTTCTCCCAAATTTCATAGGCTTCATCGTCTTCTTCATAAACACTGGCCCAAAGCTTCTCTTTAGGGATGCCCAGTTGGTCAACAAGAAGCTCAATGCCCCAGGCTAGACTCTCTTTTTTAAAATAATCGCCGAAGGAAAAATTACCCAGCATTTCAAAAAAAGTAAGATGACGAGCTGTTTTTCCCACTTCTTCAATATCTCCAACACGAACACATTTTTGGCAAGTAGCCATCCGATTACTCGGCGGTCTGGCCTGGCCAGAAAAGTATTTTTTCAAGGGTGCCATACCTGCACCCACAAGAAGGATGCTTGGATCATCTTCAGGTATTAGACTATAGCTGGGCATAACAGTATGCCCCTTGGATTTAAAAAAATCTAAAAAGATTTTTCTAATCTCAGTACTGGATCGGGCTTTCATTTCTCCTCCTAAAAAAAAGAAGCCTTCTCAAAGATAGGAACGCCTCGGCGTTGTACCACCCTATTTGTTTCCTGGATAGGAATCACTCTGAGAGGCTCAATAAGTTATTTTCCTTGTATTTGATAATAAATCGAATATATAGATTGAACTCATATCTCTAAGACATTCCATATCCTCAGAAGATCAGAAATATTGTAGCATGAAATCAAGTATTTAGCTAGTTTCTTTGATGATTCCACCAGCAAAAATATAGTCATCTTTATATAGTACCAAGGATTGTCCCGGTGTGGGGGCCCTTTGAGGCTTGCTAAAAGTGACACGTAGTAAATCTTCTTCTATACGTCTTACTTTACATGGAAATTCTGTTTGGGAATAGCGAGTTTTACCCATTAGTTCAACCTCTTCATCTAAAGAAAGGATTTGATAGATAAAATTTAGCTCTCTGGCTTCTACAAGAGTTGAAAATAAACTTTCTTCTTTGTCTAGATATATCTCAGAAGTATCAGGATCAATCCTTTGGACGTAAAGAGGATGGCTATAGCTTATTCCCAAGCCCCTTCTTTGGCCAAGGGTATAGGCTTCGATACCTTTATGGGGGCCTATAGTTTTCTTATCAACTATAAAGTTTCCTGTATTAAGAGTAATTCTCTCTTCTAAAAAGGCTAGATGATCTCCACTGGGGATAAAGCATATATCTTGGCTGTCTTTTTTTTCAAATTGGGGTAAATGAATAGAACGGGCTATTTGTCTAACCTCATCTTTTGTTAGACTACCTAAGGGAAAGAGAATCCTTGACAATTGATCTTGCTTTAGTCTATAAAGCATATAGCTTTGATCTTTTGTCAAATCTTTTGCTCTTTTTAGTAAGAAACGCTCCTTTTTGTCAATTTGAGCATAATGTCCAGTTGCCACAAAGCTGGCTCCTAACCTATTAGCCTCTTCTAAAAGAAGTTTAAACTTAACCGTCTCATTGCAATTAACACAGGGGTTTGGAGTTTCCCCTCTTTGATAGGTTTCAATAAAGGCATTAATAATCCTTTGCCTAAAAAGTTCTCTGCCATCTATGAGAATAAAAGGAATCTGCAATTGCTCACAAATAGATTTTGCCTCATCAATCCCTTCAGCAGCATCCTGGTGCAGGTATAAATAAACACCACTAACATCGTATCCCTCTGATATAAGAAGGTGTGCAGCAACGGCTGAATCTACCCCTCCACTAATTCCCAAAATTACTTTAGTGCTCATGTTCAGTGTCAGGATCAAATCCATCTAATTCAGGATAATGTTTATTTCTTTTATTTGCATAATCAAGAACGGCAGCTTTAAGAGCCTGCTCTGCTAGAACAGAACAGTGAACTTTGATTACTGGTAAACCACCAAGTTCTTTCAGGACATCTTTATTGGTTATCTTTAGAGCTTCTGTTACTGTTTTTCCCTTAATCATCTCGGTTGCTACTGAACTTGAGGCAACAGCACTTCCACAGCCAAAAGTTTTAAATTTTATATCTTCAACTACTTCTTCTTCATTGATTCTAAGAAAAATTTTCATAATATCACCGCAACGAATATTTCCCACCTCGCCAACACCGTCGGGGTTTTCGATTTCACCAACATTGCGGGGATTCATAAAGTGATCCATCACCACATCATTATACATTGCCATTTTATTTCCTCATTTCTTCTTCGTATAGAGGTGACATCTCTCTAAGTTTTTGTATTACCGGGGGAAGTTTTTCAAGAACAGTATCAATATCTTCTTCCCTTGTAAAGTGCCCTAATGTCATACGTAATGAGCCATGGGCAATTTCATGACTAAGACCTATACCCATAAGAACGTGGGAAGGGTCCAAGCTTCCGCTAGTGCAGGCTGAGCCACTGCTTGCAGCAATGCCCATCATATCAAGCATTAAAAGGATACTTTCTCCTTCAATAAATTTAAAGCTGATATTTACATTACCTGGCAGTCTTTTGCTGGGATGCCCATTGAGTTTACAATGGGGAACCTTTGTAAGAATGCCTTCTATTAATCTATCTCTTAGTGTACTTAGGCGCTCAATATGCCCAGGCATATTTTCACCCGCTAGTTCACAGGCTTTAGAAAAAGCAATAATGGAAGGAAGATTATCAGTGCCACCACGATATCCTCTTTCTTGTGCTCCTCCATGGATCAAGGCATAGGGCCGCACCGTACTACGGATAAAAAGCCCACCTATTCCCTTTGGTCCATATAATTTATGGGAGGAAAAACTCAACATATCAATATTTGAATTTGAAAGATCAATGGGTACATTTCCAACCGCTTGGACAGCATCTGTATGAAAAAGTATATTATGAGCCTTGGCAACTTCTCCTATTTCTTCTATGGGCATAATTGTACCAATTTCATTATTGGCATAATTTATAGAAATTAAAATTGTGTCTTCACGAAGGGCCTCTTCTACTTGTTTAGCTGTAACAAGACCATACTCATCTACAGGAAGATAGGTAACATCATACCCTTCTTTTTCTGCTTCTTCCATGGTGTGGATCATGGCATGGTGCTCTATAGTAGTGGTAATCATATGTTTACCACTTTTCGTCTTTTTAGCAATATGAACAGCCCAGTTGTCAGATTCTGTGCCACCAGATGTGAAATAAATCTCCCTAGTTTTAGCCCCAAGGAAGTTTGCAATCGTTTCTCTTGACCTATCAAGGTCAATTTTTCCTTCCTGGCCATAACTATGAGGACTAGCGGCATTGGTGTTATGGTTGATTAGAGCATCAATCATAACTTCTAAAACTTCAGGTTTTATCTGAGTTGTGGCTGAGTTGTCTAAATAAATTTTTCTCATATTTCTTTATCCTTTTTAACAAGATCGTCTAAGGTGGTTGTGTTGACAATATCCATTACATGGTGCTCTATACGATTCCAAAGGGGTCGGGTAAGGCAATCCTTTGGATTTTCACAAACGTCGCTACATTCTTTACCCG
>DASRNA010000025.1:0-3795 GCA_035647655.1 Clostridia bacterium
GATTATAAGGTAAATATATGGAAAGAACATTGGAATTATTTAAAGAATCTGGCGCCCTATTAAAGGGACACTTTCTTCTTTCTTCAGGTGGGCATTCTGATGGCTACGTGCAGTGCGCAAAGCTCATTATGCATCCAGAAAAATGCCAAGAGGTGGCAGAGATTATGGCTAGCAAACTAACAGGTCAATCCTTTGATCTTGTGGTAGGCCCAGCCATGGGCGGGATTATTATCGCCTATGAAGTGGCCAGGGCCCTAGGCCTGCCTGCTATTTTCACAGAAAGAGTGGATGGAAGGATGACCCTAAGACGGGGTTTTCAGATAAAACCAGGAATGAAGATCCTAATTGTTGAGGATGTTGTTACTACAGCTAAAAGCTCTATGGAAAGTGCCAAAGTAATTGAAGATCTAGGAGGAGAGGTCACAGCTCTTGCTTCTATTGTTAATCGCACAGGGGGAAAAAAGATTCCTCTTCCCCTCTACAGTGCCATAAAACTTGATATTCAAACCTTTCCTGCCCAAGACTGCCCTCTTTGCGCCCAAAATCTTAAACTGGTAAAACCTGGCAGTCGCTCACAAAAGTTATCCCTTTAGGATAACTTTTTTCATCTATAAGGAGGCTCTAATGGACCTTAGATTAACTGTTTTATGCGAAAATAGTGTTAGGCTAATCGGACCCCTAGCAGAACACGGATGGTCAGTTTTTATTGAAACAAGCCAGGGCAACTATCTTTTTGATACAGGTGGGGGCTTAAGTCTGGAGCACAATGCAAAGTTTTATAAAAAGGACCTTTCTTCCCTAGCTGGCATCCTCCTAAGCCACCACCACTATGATCACACCGGAGGACTTAAAGCCGCACTCGAGCTAAGTGGACCAACACAAATTTATACACATCCTCACCTCTTTAAAGAAAGCTACTCCATCAGAAAGAAGAAAAAACTCTTTATTGGCATGCCCTATACTAGGAGTTATTTAGAAAATCTTGGAGCCAGGTGGGATTTTAGCAAATCCTTTCGGGAGCTTGCCCCTAATATCTTTCTTAGTGGCGAAATAAAAAGAAAAACAGAGTATGAAAGCGGAGACAAAACACTCTTTGTAGAAAATCAGGGACAACTTTCTAAGGACCCTCTTATGGATGATCAGAGCCTTATTTTTAAAAGAAAAGAGGGCCTTGTTATTGTCCTGGGTTGTGCCCACGCTGGCATCATCAATACGCTAGAGCATATCATTGAAAAAACAGGAGAAAAAAGAATCCTTGCCCTTATTGGGGGAACCCATCTTGGCTCTGTTTCAAAAGAGCAAAAAGAAAAGAGCCTAGCGGCTCTTAGAAATTACCAGATAGACAAAATTGGTGTTTCCCACTGTACGGGAACAGACGCTTCTTTTGCACTTAGACAAATATATAAAGACCAGTTCTTCCACTGTGAGGTAGGAAGTGTACTGGAGTTTTAAGACTAAAGAGCTCTAGCAAGGGCTCCTGAGCATAAAAGATATTTACTGCGGCGTGACGCTTATCACGTCGTTTTTCTACTTAGTCCCCTTCTTCATTAAGAGGATATTTTTCTGAGCCAAAGAAGGCTTCTTTTTTTGCAATATTACGAACTTGAAGATAGGCCATGGAGTCTAAGGGATTCATACTTTCAATTTCTTCTAGGAATTTCTCGTCCTCAGCAGCAGAGACTTCTGCATCCTTTTCTCGAAAGTAGGTGACCATTTTCTTTCTTGCTTGCTGCAAGTCTTCTTCTGTCGCACTGCTAATAATCCCTACCGTTTTTAATGCTTCTGTGATGCTCCCTCTTTCAATATCTTCTGCTTCTAAGACAAATTTTATCCTAGGAGTCGCATCCTGGGCAAGGGGATAATCATCAGAGCCAAAAGAGCCTTCAAATTTCGCTTTATAAAAAAGCAGGGCATATACCTCTCTTAAGGCAAGATCTTCTTTGTAGTCTTCTTCAATCCGGCCTGCTTCCTCTAGTAGGGCTTTCTCATCTTCTGCATGAACCAGCTCTATTATTTTAAAACGAAAAGCTTGCAGCTGATCCTCTGTTAGGTCAATATCGGTCTTTAATTTCTCTTCCAAGATCTTTTTTAAGGGTGTTTTATCTGAATAATCTACTTCCTCCCCAGCAGTAGAAAGGGGGCTTAGTTCACCTTCACCACAAGAAAGCAGGGAAAAACTAAGTAGTATGATTAGAGCAACCAGTGTAAGTTTTTTCATTTAACTCCTCCTATCAAAAAATCAGACCCAGTCCATTTAGCAGAGTTTTTACCCCAATAAGAATTAAAACCACTCCACCTAGAAACTGGGCTTTTGCCTTGTATTTTCCGCCAAAAACACTGCCTAGCTTAAGACCAAGGGCGGATAATACAAAGGTAATAATAGAAATAAATAGGGCTGCCCCAAAAATTTGTATTTCTAAAAAAGCAAAGGAGATCCCCACTGCTAGTGCATCAATGCTAGTGGCTATTGCCAGTAAAAACATTGTTTTAGCACTCATAGAAGCGCCAATTTCACAACAGTCATCTTGGTAGGATTCTCTTATCATATTTGCGCCAATTAGGACTAATAAAACAAATGCTATTCCATGGGAAAAGGGTGACATATAGCCCCTAAAAAATCGTCCAAAAAAATAGCCAACCACTGGCATCAAGCCCTGAAAACCGCCAAACCAGATACCTGCATAAAGCATATCTTTTAATCTGGCCTTTTTAAGGGACAGCCCCTTACAGATAGATACGGTAAAAGCATCCATCGATAAGGCTAGGGCAAGTAAAAACAGCTCTACTATTGCCATACATTTTCCCCAATCCTTCTTTTTCTTTTAACCTAATCATTCCTTTTTAGGTCTTTTTACCTAATAACTTCCTTTATTCTACTCCTATTTCTGCCTTACTTTCTAACATTATAGCATACAAATTTTGAGCAATAAAAAACGATACCTGAAAAAAACCAAGCATCGCTTATTTCTCCTTAACTAGTTTTGCTCGCTTATAAAAGGTTTTATTTATGGTCTTAAACCACTCCCTCCTTGGAGATGGAAGGTTTCTCCTGTGATAAAGGAGGCATCCTTAGAGGATAAGAATAGGCAAAGTGCCCCTATATCAGCTTCAGGATCAGCAAAACGGCCCATGGGCGTTGCTGAGATCGTCTTTTCATAAAGTTCAGGATAAGCCAGTTTCCAATTAGCAAGACCTTCTGTCATGGCTAGAGGACAGATCACATTTACTGTAATGCCATCGGCTCCCCACTCTGTTGCCGCAACACGACTAAGCCCTCGAATGCCTTCTTTTGCTGCAGCATAGCTAGATTGGCCCGATTTTCCTGAGATACCTGCACCAGAGGCAAAGTTAATAACTCGACCTTTGGCTTCTTTTAAGGCTTCATAACTGTGTTTCATATAGTAGAAAGTAGCATAAAGCCCGGAATAAATGGCCCTATCAAAATCAGCTTCTGTATGATCTTTTAACAGAACGCCTGAAGCAGAATTCTGGGCGTTATTAATAATTACATCAATCCGACCAAACTTTCTTATGGCTGCATCAATAACAGCCTTAACATCTTCTTCTTTACTACCATCCGCCGTTATAATAAATACATCTCCCCCACGGCCACTAAGTTCTTCCTTGGCATTATCTAGCTTACTATGGGTTCTACCTGTAAGTACAAGATTGGCTCCGGCTTTAGAAAAAGCTCGAGCAATGCCAAGTCCAATCCCTGAACCTCCTCCTGTTATAATTACTGTTTTGTCGCTTAAATCGTACATATTGTCCCCCTTTTTTCCTTCTGTTTTACCT
>DASRNA010000026.1:0-14144 GCA_035647655.1 Clostridia bacterium
ATAATATAAACAGACAAAAAGACCCCTATACGAAAAAAGGTGGCTGAATATAAGGGAAGGTCTGCTAGTTTTTGAGCCACACCCAAAGTAAAGGGATTAAAAAGAGCTGCACTAAAGCCAAGTCCCGCCGAAAGAAGGCTGATTCCAAGGCCAACAAGACTATCCCAGCCCATTCTTCGTGCAAGAGCAAGACAAAAGGGAACAAGTATAATTAGTTCTTCAAAGACACCAAAGCTAGCACCAGAAAACATAAAGAAAAAACTAATGACAAAAAGCAAAAGAAATCGTTTTGCTTCAAAGCGTTTACTTAGTCGGTCCATTAGCATACTAATCATAAAAGATTGCAGGAGCATGGTGAAGGAACCACCTAAAATAAGTAAGAATAGAAGTATAACAATTACTGTTGGACCATCTGTAGAAAACAAGACCTCAATGGGCGCGCTAAGATATCGGTAAAAAGGTAGCTGCGGTTTTGCCACAAGCTGATAACTGCCAGGAACCAGCATTTCTTTTCCTTCGCTTATAATCCGTTCAAAGGATCCCGAGGGTAAATTAATGCTAAGAAAAACCGCAAAAACCATAAGCACTAGCAGCACAGCAAGGGAAAGGAAAAACGATCGTTTCCCTATTCGAAGGGTTTCTTCCATTTTATACCTCCTTTTTTCTAGATAGAAATATAGTATTAACACAGACCAGGAAAATCAAAATAATCAGTGGCTTATATCCCTTTTTTATTCTAAAACTGGGGGTCTGATAAAAATCATACCCCCAGCTCTTATGCTTTTTCTCTGTTTTTATCCAAGAAGTTCTTCTAAGAGTGTTTTAACACCCTGTCCAAGATTTTCCTTTTTTCCTAGCTTGTAAAGGGTTCTTTCAATAGCAGCGATGGCACTTACCATATCGTGCTTATCAATATTGCCCATATGGCCTATTCTAAACATTTTTCCTGCATAATCACCTAGGCCACCAGCAACTATAGCTCCTTCTTCTGCTAGAAGATTCCTAAACTCTAAATCATCTATTCCCTGGGGGTAAATAACATTAGATAACGTTACCGCCCTAACTTCTTTTTCCGCTAAAATTGTAAAGCCCATTGCTTCCAGAGCCGCTTGCATTGCCTTGGCATTTTTTCTGTGCCTAGCATAGCGATTTTCAATGCCTTCTTCTTTGATAATTCTTACTGACTCTTTTAAGGCCCAAATCATATTTATTGCTGGTGTAGCAAAATATTTTGATGTGTCCTTCATAATTGGCAGCCATTTATCAAAGTCGACATAATACTCTGGGATGCTTCCTATTTCTTCTTTTCTGGCTAGGGCTTTTTTGCTGGCCCAAACAATAGCTAGACCAGGGGCTACACCAAAGGCTTTTTGTGTTCCTGTTAGAAGAATATCAATATTCATCTGATCCATATACTCCGGCTCTGCTGCCGTAGAGCAAACACCATCAACAATATAAATCATCTGTGGATACTTTTTAGCAAGCTCGCCTATTTCTTCGATCGGTGCACAAACACCAGTAGATGTATCAACATGGGTAACTGTCATTGCCTGATATGTTTTTTCTTTCAGCTTCTTTTCAATATCTTCTAGAGGAACAATTTTTCCCCAAGGACTAGCAATTACATCTACATTGATTCCTTTTCTTTGGGCCAGTTCAATAAATCTATCTCCAAAATAACCATGCGAGACAATTAAAAGATTGTCACCTGCTTTTAGGGTGTTGGCAATTCCCATCTCCATAGCCATTGTGCCACTTCCTGCAACAACAAAGACTTCACCATCACTTTGCCATAGACTTTTAAGGTCTTCTAAAAGTTCCTTAAAGTCATTTACAAAAGCCGGATCGCCAAAAGCAACCGTATCTTTTCCCATCTGATCTTGTATTGATCGTACAACGGGTGTAGGTCCTGGAATCATAACTAATTTTCTGGTTTTCATTTCTTCTCCTTAATAAATTTGTTTCCTACAAAGACATAAATCAGTGTAAGCTAGTTTCTTTTACCTTAAATCTAATTGTACTTTCTTAGGGTAAACTGCCTCTAATGTAAGAAAATACCACCATTTGTATCAAGGTAAATATCATTTTTTCTGCTAAAACTACAAAGTGATCTGCTATCATCTTATCACCTATATCTTTACTAGTGGTAAATGACTTTACCCTTGTTAAATTAAGTTTAGTTTTTTATGGTCCTTATGTCAAGAATTACTATCTAACTTTAGCCATTTTCCTCTCTTATTAGGGTCTTATGTGGGTAATTAATAGTTGTTAATTTTTTGTAAAGCTTATTTCTCAAATTTTATATTATACTTGTGTTACACTTATATGAAAAAATGGAGGTAAAGTTATGCGGCTAGAAAACAAAATCGTTGTCCTCACAGGTGCCAGCTCAGGAATTGGCTATTCCGTAGCAAAACAATTTGCTAGGGAAGGGGCCACTGTTATTGCTATGGCAAGACGGGCTAATAAACTTGAAGAACTAAAAGAAAGCACCTTAGACCTTGCGGGAAAAGTAATTCCTATGCAAGGGGATGTTGTTTCCCAAGAAGATGTAGACCGTGTCGTTAAAAGTACTTTGGAAGAATTCGGAAGAATTGATGTCCTAATTAACAATGCGGGAATTATTGATAATTATCAATCTGCCGGCAGTGTGGAAGATGAAACATGGCAAAAAGTTATAGACGTTAATGTCACAGGCATTATGCGCATGACAAGAGCCGTTATCCCTTCAATGGTAGAAAATAAATCTGGCGTTATTCTTAACACAACCTCAGTAGGTGGGTTCAATGGAATGAGAGGCGGTCTAGCCTATGTCGCTACCAAACACGCAGTAGTGGGAATGTCAAAAAACATTGGTTACACCTATCAGCAAGATGGAATTCGTTGTGTCGCTATTGCCCCAGGTACCTATGACACTGAAATTGGAACCCACGCTACAGCCCCTGATATGAAAACACTAAATCATCTAATGGCTGGTTTTAAACTCTTCCCTCACTCAGGTAATCCTGATGATTTAGCTCATCTTTATGTTTTCCTTGCATCTGATGAGGCAAAATTCATCAACGGTACCCTTGTTGTTTCCGATGGTGGATGGACAGCTTTCTAATATTTTGTATACTAAAAAATTATAGAAGATATGGACCTATTTCTAATACAAAGCAGTGGTTAAAATAGCCACTGCTTTTTTCTAGAAAAATAGAAAAGAAAATCCCCCCTCCTTCTAGTCTGCCACCAGGAGCTAGAGCAAAGCTTTTGCCAAGGACAGCTCTTGCCTAGGTGAGCCTAAATAGCTGTCAAGCCCTTGCCTTTGAGGATTCTCTGTTCTACTAATTGAACCAGCCTCTCTAAGGTTGCACTTTCATCTAATGCCCAACTTAAGAGTTTTACAGCAACTTCTCTGCTTCTTTCTCCTTTTACAAAAGAAGTTGGGGGCTTATTGCTCCCTTGAGCTCTTTGAGTTAGACCTTGGAAAAGCTAGTTTTTTTTGACCCGGCTTACTCATTTACAAAAATAGACAAGGCCTCCCGGTTTTTTATTTCTATTTTCCCATAACCGGGCATTTCAACTAAACCTTTTTCGCGCAGCACTTTTATTTTTCTACTGACGGTTTCATTGGTCGTATTTATTCTTTTAGCCAGATCATCTTGGGTGATCAGAATAGTCCGCTCAGGAGTATCTTCTGTTTGCCAAAGTAGAAAAAGAGCAATTCTTTTTAAGACGTCTTTTTCTGAAAGTATAGAAATTAAATTTCGATCATTTCCCTGCATAAAGGATAGTACTTGTATGATTTTGATTGCAATATCAGGATTCTTTTTAATAATATCTACTAGATCCTTTTCATCAATAATGCAGACCCCTGTTTTTTCAAGGGTAATGGCCTCTTCTTTTGAACGAGAAGATTGAAAAAAATTATCACTACCATAAAAGTCACCTTTTTTAAGCGTTTCAACAATTACTTCTTCGCCTTCTCTAGAATACCGAACCATTTTTAGTGAACCATAACGTAAAATATATAGGCCCCTTATTTCTTCTCCTATAGAAAAAACAGTTTCCTTCGCCTTATAGTTTCTTTTTTTTACTAGGGCACTAATCTTTCTGAGTTCTTCTGTTTCAAGATGAGAAAAAATCGGCACTTTATGAACGCAAAAACTTTCTCTTCGCACCACACTAGGTAGTTTTATTATTCCATTCGTCCCCATTTCATCTCCTCACCTTTTTCATCAAACTTCTTGCGTTTCCCTCGGATTTCATATAGTTCCACTGCATAAATAAGCACCTTGTCCAAACTCATTTCAACAGCCTCATCAAAAAACTCCATCATATCAGGAGTAAAGCCTTGGCTAATTTTTCTTAGAGCTTCTTTTTTTTCTTTTGCAGCATTTACTAAGCGAATCTTCCCCCGGGCCATAGTTGAAGAAAACTCTGTTGTAAAGACCTTGTTTAATAAGAGTCTTGGGCCTTCTTTTTCCATTCGCTCTTTTACTTCTTCCTTTTTATATAGTTTAGGAACTCGAATATCACCAACAAAAACAAGCTCTACATCCATACCCTCGCTTAGGAGCTTTACCTTTTCTCCCTGGGTTGCCGAATGAAAGTAAAGTGTTCTATTATTTCTTGCAAAATACAGGGGGCGGCTATAACTCTTGTTTTCTTTACAAAAGCTCAATACGCCATAGTCGGCCTGGTCTATTAGACTAAGGGCAAATTTTTCATCCATTTCTCTGTCTTTTCGTCTCATTTATACCTTCCTTTCCTCTCATAGTAAAATGTGTTTTATCGCTTGTCTTCATAGGCCCACCTATAAATAAAATTTTCTAGGAGTCTAAGCCCATCTACTAGGTCCTCTAGCTTTGTGTCTTCTGCTGGGCTATGGCTAATTCCCCCTATGGAGGGAACAAAGATCAAGGCTGTTGGAATATAAGGAGCAAAGTTTTGCGCATCATGCCCAGCTCCTGAGACCATAGACATAAAGGATATTTTTTTATCTGTGCATAATTTCTCTAAAAGTTCTTGAAGATCATTATCCAAGGGAACAGGAAGAGATTTTTCATTTAGAATTATTGTATGTTCTAAGCCCTCTTCCTCGCTAATATCTTTAAAGAGCTCTTTCATTTGCTTGTCGAATTTTTCAAGTAAGTCCTTCTTACTATGACGAATATCAATACTAAAGCGTACTTGAGCGGGAATAACATTACTTGATCCTGGCTCTAAGCTAATTTGGCCAACCGTAGCAACCATGGGATCACCATACTTTCTAGCCAGGTCTTTAAGCCCCAGCACCATTCTTGCTGCTCCATCAAGAGCGTCCCTGCGTAGGCTCATAGGGGTCGTTCCCGCATGGTTTGCTTCTCCTTTAAGATAGACTTCATAGCGCCTTTGACCAACTATGGTATGAACAATCCCTATCTTCTTACCTGCATCTTCTAACACTCCGCCTTGCTCAATATGGAGTTCGCAATAGGCCTTATAGTGTTTTTTTATTTCCTTTTCTTTTTTTAAGCCAAAACCTGCTTTTTTAAGAGCTTGAAGAAAAGTAATCCCTTCTTCATCAACCAGTTCTTTGACTACATTTTTATCTACTGCACCAACGATATTTTTGGATCCCCAAAAATTAAAGGGAAAGCGGCTTCCTTCTTCCTCAGACATACTTATTACTTCAATTGAATATTTGGGTTTGCCGAATTTGTTTTTCACTTCTTCTAGAGCCAAAAGGCCAGCTAAAACGCCATACTGTCCATCCAATTTCCCTCCTTGGATTACCGTGTCAATATGACTTCCAATAAGAAGTGTTTCTTTTCTTTCTCCTTCCAGGCGAATATGGACATTTCCTACCTCATCAAAATAAGCATCAAAACCTTTTTCCTTCATAGTCCTAAGTATAAGATTTTGCGTTTTTAACCAAGGCTCTGTAAATACCAGGCGAGTAAGGCCACCACGTGGATCTATAGCATATTGGCTGATCCAATCCAGTCCCTGAACAATCTTTTTTTCATAATAGGCCATAATAGTATCTCCTTTATAAACTTCTCTAATCTTCTTTTAGTATAACAGATAAGGCAAGCAGCCTCTTGCAAAAAGGCCTGGGCCACTTGGCAAGTAAGTGGTTTTTTTCCTTGCTCTTTTTTCCTTTTTATCTGCTATTTAAAAAGGCAGGCGCAAAATCCGCCTACCTCTTTATTAAAATAATAGAACCCATACAATTTTATATAAGTTTTCACTAGAAAAAAATAGCTGTGTTTTTACTTAAACATTTCTTTATCAAGATAGATCATATCCTCAGAAAAACCATTTCTTAAAACAAGATTTGCCCTTCTATCGTAAGAAGTACTGCCCTTATTAATCATTATAATATGGTCTCCTCCAAAATACTGCAACATTCCCGCTGCTGGATACACTACTAAGGAAGTACCTCCAACAATAAGAAGTTCTGCCTTTCTAAGTAGATTTGTTGCTTTTTGAACCACCCTATCATTGAGCATTTCACCATAGAGTACCACATCAGGTCGAATCATCTGTCCACAGGAACAATAGGGTATCCCCTCCTGATCTATAACATCCTGCAGGGAGTATCTCTTCCTGCAAAGTTCGCAGTAGTTTCTCTCCACACTTCCGTGAATTTCGACAACATTTTTGCTAGCAGCTTTTTGATGAAGGCCATCGACATTTTGGGTAATGATTCCCAAAAGCTTTCCCTTTTCTTCCCACTCCTGCAATATTTCATGCCCCCGATTTGGTTTGGCATCAGGGTAGAGCATAGTTTTTTTATAAAAATCATAAAAATCTTCAGAATGTCTATATAAATATGTGGAAGATAACCATTCTTCTGGAGCCTTACTATAGATCCCTCCAGCGGATCTAAAGTCTGGTATTCCACTTTCGGTAGAAGTTCCTGCTCCACCAAAAAAAACTATCTTATTCGTTTCTTTTAGTAATTTAAGGGTTTGCATTCTTCCTCCTCTTTTAAAAAAAGACATCCCTTGATGTCTTTTCCTTATTTCTAATTTATTCTTCTACTTCTTCTACTTCTTCTACTTCTTCTACTACTTCCTCTTCAGCTTCTTCCATTAGCTCTTCCACTAGCTCTTCTACTACTTCTTCTTCAAATTGTGCAAAGGAATAGAAGACATTAAAGCTTGTTCCCCTAAGATCATAGTCAATAAAAAGAAGTGGAGCTTTGATATCATCATAATCAAAATCCGTTGCATTATCTAGTTGACTTCCCTTAGCTGTTCCCTGGGGCTTTACATTCCAACCTTCAGGAACCACTACATCTACATTGCTTCCCATCCCTTTAAGATAAAGGGTCATGGGGTTTTCATCTGCTTTGGCAGCAGAAAGGTCAACTAAGATATTGCTGGCAACTGCCACTACAGAAACATCTTCAAAGTCTTCATTAGAAAAGTCTACTGTCTTATTATCAGCGATAAAAAGAAAGTCCGAGTTTTCTTTCAGATGAGCGTACTTTTTATAGAGTAGGGTTCCAACACCCGCCCCCATAGCTAAACCAACACCCACACCAATAAGTAAATTCTTTTTTTTGTCTCTACGTTTCATTCTGATCCTCCTTAATTTTAGCAAATATCATGCGACCCGCTGGGGTCTGCAGAGAACTAGTAACTTCAACAACACGCTGTTGGCCTATATAATGTTTACCTTGATCGATTACGACCATGGTACCATCATGTAGATAACCAACACCTTGCTCTACTTCTTTACCTTCTTTAATAATTTCGATAACAAAACTTTCTCCTGGGAGTGCATTTGGTTTAACAGCATTGGAAAGGTCGTTAACATTTAAAACGGGAATTTTCTGTAACAAGGCAATTTTATTTAGATTATAATCTGTTGTAATAACGGCTCCCTTAAGTTCAGTAGCAAGATGCAAGAGTTTCACATCCACTTCATCCACATCTTTAAAGTCGCGATCAGTTAGATTAAGAGTAATAAAATTGTTTTCCTTCAGTTCATTGATGTAATCCAGTCCCCGTCTACCTTTAGCCCTTGTCAAATCATCAGAGCTATCAGCAATATGCCTGAGTTCTTTTAGGACAAAAGCTGGTACTACAAACTCACCTTCCATAAAACCTGTCTTTGAAATCTCCACAATCCTTCCATCTATAATAGCAGATGTATCTAAAACTTTTGGCATAGCTCCTTTTTTATTTTTTGGCGAAGCTTTTTTCTTAAAGTCTATATTGGGAAAATCTCCAGGATGGGCCAGTTTTGAACCTACAATTAGTCCAAGAGTGGCAAAGAATGTATAAGTAATCACTGACAAAATAATACTAAGCGGGCTAAAAATACTACTGTAGATATTACTCACAAAAAAGGCTGCAATAAGTCCCACAAGCAAACCGGCGCTGCCCCCTATAATTTGTAGGGGTGGCTGTTCACCGATTGTTTCAGCAAGGTTTTTTACTGTCTTCGATCCACGTTTCCATAAAAAGCTAAATAATATGTACAGTATAATAGCAAAAATAAATGTGCTAAGGCCGTGAATTAAAATCCGGAAAAAACCTGTTGCTCGAAAAATACTTGGAAATAATATTGCCAAGTCAGTGGATGTTAATATCCACTGACCAGTTATAAAACCTAGTATGAGCGAGATAATAGCTATAACAATTCGCGCTATACTTCGCATATAGAATCCTCCAAACATTGTTCCAGGAGCTTATAGGCTCCTTCATACTCGCAATCTTTGATTAACATTAGTTCACTGGTAAGTATATCCATAGCTGTGTGGTATAGTTGTCTTTCTCCCGATGAAAGACCCTTTATAGTCTCCAGACTTTTTAAGTTTACCAGTACCGTAGCCATATCAGAAGTGCTACCTACTTTCATTTTTTCTAGTGTGGCTTGGTATCGCTTATTCCAATTTGATGAGTGGATGTATTCTTCGGGTTCTTTCTCTCTTATCTGACCAAAAATAGCTTCCATATTGGAAACTTTTCTAATATGCAGATTTTCACTTCGATCTAATGGGAACTTCAGCGTCATATCTTTTTGTGCCACTTTCATTGTGCAGTATTCAATTCTTTTGCCGAAGAAGTCTTCATGCTCTATATCAACCACGATGCCCGCTCCATGCATTGGATAAACAATCTTCGAACCGATTTTCATACCTGCCTCCTTCTCTATCTATACCCAATTGTAACATATCCTCACTTTACTTGGTAAAAAGAATTGAAAATACTTGATCAACATGGCTAACTTCATCAATACGCATGCCCTCTACCTTCACATTGCACTTAGGAACCATAGCCCTTTCATAACCTAGGCGTTTGGCTTCCATCAGTCTTTTTTCTATTTGTGGGACATTTCTTACTTCCCCAAGCAGGCCTACTTCACCAAGTATAATCATCTTTTTTGGTAGAGGCTGATCAAGTAAGGAAGATGCTATGCTTACCATCATGGGGAGGGTAAGTGCTGGTTCACCTATTTGTATACCCCCAACAGCATTGACATAGATATCTTGATTTTGCAAAAAAAGATTTCTTTTCTTTTCAAGGATTGCCACAGAAAGAACTAGTTTATTATAGTCCACTCCCAGGGCCATTCGCCGCGGGGAGGGAAAGTTCGACGGACTAACCAAGCTCTGGACTTCAACAAGTAGGGGCCTGGTCCCCTCAATAGAGGGAAATACAACGGTTCCTGGCTCAAAACCCGAAGCATTGGACAAAAACATCTCCGAAGGATTATCCACTTCTAATAAACCCAGGGATCCCATATGAAAAAGCCCTACCTCATTGGTTGAACCGAATCTGTTTTTAACACTTCTAAGTATTCGGTAGACACTGGATCCATCACCTTCAAAGTACAATACTGTATCCACCATATGCTCAAGAACCTTCGGACCAGCTAGTGTGCCACTTTTGGTCACATGACCTACAATGAAGGTGGCGATTCCTTGGTTTTTAGCTAAATCCATAAGAACACTAGTAATCTCTCGCACTTGAGAAACCGATCCTGGAGCTGAGCCCAAGGCTTGAGTGCTTATGGTTTGTATAGAATCCATAATTAGCACATCTGGTTTTTCTCTTTGAATTGTCGGTAGAATTTTTTCAAGGGAAGTCTCAGAAACAAGAAAAATCCCCTCTCCTTTAATCTTCAAACGACTTGCTCTAAGCTTTATTTGAAGTTGGCTTTCTTCTGCTGAAACATAAAGTACTTTTTTTCCTCTTATTGCAACATGATGTGCCACTTGAAGCAGCAGCGTGCTCTTTCCTATGCCAGGATCACCCCCGACAAGAATAAGGCTGCCCTCAACTATTCCCCCGCCCAAAACCCGGTCAAGCTCTCCAATACCAGAACTCACCCTACTATCTTCGTGGATTTTTATTGAACTAATGGGGGTGGCTAAGACAGCGGCTCCTTTAGTTGGTTTTTTCTTTTCTATCGTTTCTTCTAAAAGGCTATTCCAACTTCCACACTCACTACAGCGCCCCATCCATTTGGGGAAAATAGCTCCACATTCCTGACAAACAAACTGACTTTTCACAAAGCCTCCTTAAAAAATAAAGGGGCTAAGCCCCTTTATTTAATCTTCTTCTTCCTTTTTTACTTCTTCAATAACTTTTTCTGCTATCATGGCTGGTACTTCATCATATCTTTCGAATTTCACTGTAAAGCTTCCCCGGGCTTGGGTCATACTCCTAAGATCGGAAGAATAGCTAAAAAGTTCTGCCTCTGGGGCTTCAGCAAAAACTGTTTGGCCCCCATCTTCGCTTGGTTCCATACCAAGAATGCGTCCTCTTCTTTTATTTAAATCCCCCATGATATCTCCCATATAATCATCAGGAATCGTTATTTCCAGATGCATAATTGGCTCAAGTAGAATGGGATTTGCCTTAGGAAGTCCATCCCTAAAGGCCAAGGAGGCAGCAACCTTAAAAGCGACCTCGGAAGAGTCAACAGCATGATAACTACCATCTAGAAGAGTGGCCTTTAGGTCTACTACAGGAAAACCTGCCAGGGGACCATTTTCCAAAGCTTCTTCTATTCCTTTTTCTACAGCAGGGAAGAAGTTTCTTGGTACTGCACCACCAAACACCTTCTCCTCAAAAACAAAACCTCCCTCAGATGGTTCAAAATCAATAATAACATCACCATATTGACCTGCTCCACCAGATTGTTTTTTGTATTTTCCTTGCTGGGTTACTTTACCCTTAATTGTTTCACGATAGGCGATTTTTTGAGGTATCATTTCCACCTCAACACCATAGGCTTCCTTAAGTTTATCCACAAGAACAAGAAGTTGCATGGTTCCTTGACCACCGATAATCATTTGTTTTGTTTCTTGATTACGAGTAATACTAAAGGTCGGATCTTCTTCATTTAATCTTTGTAGAGATGTTCCAATTTTGTCTTCATCACCCTTGCTCTTTGGCTGGATTGCCTTAAAGAGTCCTGGTGAAAAGAATGGAATTGGTGGAAACTGTATTTTTCTACTCTTATCACAAAGAGTATCTCCTGTTTGGGTTACATTTAGCTTGGCAACAGCACCAATATCACCTGTTCCAATAACCGTGGCATCTATCTGCTCTTTACCCCTTAAATAAAAGACATGACCAATACGCTCGTTGCTTTCCTTGTTTGTATTGTAGACCTCCATATCTTTTTTAAGACTGCCGGATATAACTTTAAAAAGAGAGATTTTCCCGATAAAAGGATCCACAACCGTTTTAAAGACCTGAGCACTAAATGGACCATCAGGATCAACTGCTATCTCGATTTCTTCTTCTGTGCCTTCTTTAAAAGCCTTTACTTGGCCACCACGGGCTTCAAGAGAAGTAGGTAAATAATCTGCAATCGTATCTAAAATCATGGTAATGCCTACCTGCTTGCTAGCACTACCTACAACAACAGGAACAACCTCACCATTTAAAACACCTTGACGAAGTCCCTGGCGAATTTCTTCTTCTGTGAATTCTTCTCCTTCAAAATACTTCTCAAGAAGTTCTTCATCACTTTCGGCAACTGACTCAATTAGCATTTCTCTTACCGTTGCAACTCGATCTTTGATTTCTTCTGGAATTTCTGCATCGAGAACCTTATCGCCCTCTATAATGCGTCCTACCATATCAATTACATTGACATAGCCCTTAAATTCCTCTCCATCACCTATGGGAACAACAAAGGGAGCTATTTTCATTCCAAAGCTTGCTTTTAGCTTTTCCATAAGTTCCACATAATTAATGTTCTCTTTATCCATTTTGTTGATAAAAAGAATTCGGGGCATATTGCGTTGTTGGGTATAGTTCCAAGCTTTTTCTGTTCCGACCTCAATTCCTGAGGAAGCGTCAATAACGATAACAGCTCCTCCACTAATACTGAGGGCTCCTATGGTTTCTCCGACAAAGTCAAAGTATCCTGGAGTATCTAGGAAGTTAATTTTCCCTTCAGCCCATTCCATAGGGATAATGCTTGTACCTATTGTAAACTGTCTTTGAATCTCTTCCTTGCTGTAGTCACCTACAGATGTTCCATCATCCACAGAACCCAAACGGTCTGTGACTTTTTTATCAAAGAGTATGGCTTCCAATAAGCTAGTTTTTCCTGAACCACCATGGCCCAGAAGGGTTACATTGCGTATTTTGTCGCTGGCATATTGTTTCATCAATTCCTCCTGAAAAATGTATGTTTTAATTATAGCACTCTTTTGATGATATACAAAGAATAATAAGTTACTAGTTTTCCTTTAGTTAGGGGCTTAATGGTGGAATCGGCACTGTTTTCAAAAAAATAAAGGCACCGGGGTGCCTTTATTAAAATTATTCTTATCTTATTGGACAGACGCCTGTCTCACAGCCTTCATCTCCAATGTCGAATAATATCTCCTCAACCTCGTATTTACTAATTAAAGAAGGTCTAAAAGGATTCATTTCGGCCTTACGCTTTTCGTATTCTTCCTTGCTGATGCTCTCATAGGGCAAAAGATCATAGAAGTTATCGTCTAAGGCTAAGAAGCTTATTGCTACGATATCATCCCACTTTTCCCAAACCCATTCTTCTACTGCCTCCCATTCATGATCACGAACATGAACGGTAATAGAAGCGTTATGATCTACGTAGTTTTCCATAAAAAGTTTATAGTTTTCAAGTTGTTCTATTGCACCAACATCGTACTTTGTTCTTCCCTCTGGAGCCTTTATGGGAAATTCTACTACCTTTGTTGTGCAGCTATCCCATTCTTGGCCCACTTCTGGATGGACAGGATACCCTAGTTCCTCACAAACTTTAACAAGAGGGTCTGTTGCATTGATTCGCACTCTTCTTAGGAAATAAGGAGAATGAGAGTAGTGAATCCCACTGCTTACTTCTGGTAACTGGCTAAGGGTTCCTTCTGGTTTTATTGTTGTAACTAGAAGGGGGGCTTCAACATCAAGTTCCGCTGCATAGGACTCAGCCTCACTGCGAGCTACACTGCGAAGTTTTCTAAGAAAATCCGCTTCTTCTTCTTGTGTAAGATTACAGGCATTTACCATATCCTGCCAGCCGGTTAAAGAGGTACCTATTAAATTGTCCCTATGGTGGACATGGTTCCAGTGGGATAGTTCAAGCTCGACCTGGGTCATTCTAAAGGCTGCTCTGGCAGAAAGTTTTTGTGCCTTTAAAAGTCCTTGCATATCAAGGCTTCCATCTTCCCTAGCAAAGGCTGCGACATTAACCGTTGTAAGATTACACAGGCCTTTATTATCAAGGAGAATTTCTGCACAGGGATTAACTCCTTCAAAGTTTGGACGCCTTTTCTTTCCTGCTTCGGCATTAACCCAGCCTGGTTCGCCTGAATAGCGCATCTGTTCCATCTGCCAGCTAAACATCTCTCTACTAGGCTTAGAGGTATAGTAGATGCTGTTATTGCTCATAGAGCGGTGAAGGAGTTCTTTATCCACAATCCACTGACCGTCTATCTGTTTGTAGAGTTTGCTTTTTGCCTCAATAGACTCACGGTCTTCCTGATCAAGTAAGACTATTTCAGCCGTTCTACGCACACCACCAACCACAACATTTTCCCCAATGATATTTGCTATATCAAGGCAATCAATGGGGCGTAATTTAATTCTTTGTTCATCACTTATAAGGCCAGCTTTTTTTACCACGCGATCAATTTTGAGGAACATGTTTTTTAGTGAACTATGTCCACT